>JAUQXU010000360.1 GCA_030837935.1 Candidatus Brocadia sp. | reverse complement strand
GTCACCGGCATAAGCGTAAAATTGGACGATTATCGCCATGCAAATCAGGTACGGGACGAACTACAGGCAGCGCTGGGCTTTGAATATTATGTACAAACATGGGAAGATGCAAGAAAGACATTCTTGGTCGCCGTGATGATGGAAAGACGCGTAATGGCATTTATATTGTTTTTTATTATTGTGGTGGCAGGGTTTAATATTCTTGCAATCCTTACTATGATCGTCCTTGAAAAATCCAAGGACATTGGTATTTTAAAAGCACTCGGAGCAACTACACAGGGTATCATGTCGATCTTCCTGTTAAACGGATTGCTTATCGGCAGCACTGGTGCATGTGCGGGAGTTGCTGCCGGACTATCCATTGTGTTAAGGATCAACTGGCTGGAAAATATACTTTACAATACCACAGGCTGGAGACCATTTCCACCTGAAATCTATTATTTTAATCAGATCCCTACCATAGTGGATCCGATCAGTATCGTGTTCACTGCGGTCATTGCAATTGTAAGCAGCGTGATTTTTAGCATCTACCCCGCTTTGAGGGCTGCACGACTCGACCCGGTGGTGACATTGCGTTATGAATGATCGCCCCTGCTTTACTTTCACTAAACCTATTGACAGGCCATAAAATAGCTGTTAGCATTAAACCGTTATCATTTTATGTTGCATCCTTAAACAGAAATTTTTATCATGGTAAATTATTACAATATCCTCGAAGTGCATCAAGAAGTAAGCACAGAAGAAATAAAACGTTCATTTCGAACATTGATCAAAAAATATCACCCCGATATCCACGGCCCAAATAAGCTCTGGGCTGAATCCAAAACGAAGATTATTATACAAGCTTATAAGACACTTTCCGACACAACATCACGTGAGCAATACGATAGAAAATACAGACACATCTTACAAACAAGCAGAAAGCCAGAACCTGCAAAAAAAGCAGGCGCCACAGAATCAACCGATGACATCCAGGTGCGTGTCCGCATTATTTTCGTTGACCTCTTAAACGGCCATATACACAATGCTATCGAAAATTATGAAAATCTATTAAAAGATTGTGTTGGCATTAACCTTTTTTTGCATTTAAATCACCGGGACTTTATCGACTGCAAATTTTTACTGGCTGAGGCGTATGAGAAACTCGAAAAGTATGATGTTGCTATTAATCTGTACGAATTTATACTCGAAAAAGGAAAAGGTATCACCCACCGCAGGCACTTGCTCCACGAGATTAAAGAACGAATAAGAAACATCTATTGTCGCAACCTGGCACGCTATGCCGCTCCGGAAAAGGCATTAGGCTATTATGAAAAGGTGTTAAAGCTTGATTTGTACAAAAATGAAAATGCCTTTATTTACAAGAAAATTGCCGAGTGTTACCTCGAATTAGAAAAATACGAAAAGGCCTTACAACACCTGAATATCGCCTTGTCATTAAAACCTAACCTTCAGGGTACAAATAAACTCAAGGCAAAACTCAAACAACATATGTCAAACTTTGCCACATAAAAATGATTAAAGAAATCCACCCCCTCCTTACTACCAATATTCAACAACTCACCTTATGCAACCGTGGTAAGGTACGTGATATTTACGAAACGAACGACACCTTATTAATCATCGCAACAGACCGCATCTCGGCCTTCGACGTCGTTCTGCCAAGCGGTATTCCATTCAAAGGAATGGTACTCACAGGACTTTCTGAGTTTTGGTTCACCTATACCTCGGATATCGTTGAAAACCATCTTATCACCACCCGAATAGAACAGATGGGCAACCCCATTATTTCACAACATACAGACATCCTGCGGGGCCGTTCAATGCTGGTAAAGAAGGTAAGGGTCATCCCGGTAGAATGTGTAATCCGGGGGTATCTGGCGGGTTCTGGCTGGAAAGAATACCAAAAGACACAATCAATATGCGGGATAAAACTGCCGTCTGGACTTAAAGAATCTGAGAAACTTCCGGAACCCATCTTTACTCCATCCACCAAGGCAACGACAGGACACGATGAGAATATCCCCTTCTCAAGGGTTATAGACATAGCCGGCAAAAAGCTCGCAGAAGAGCTGAAGGAAAAGAGCATGAAGGTCTATCTTAAAGCCCGTGACTATGCAAGCGAAAGAGGCATTATCATCTGCGACACCAAGTTTGAATGGGGCATCACGGAAGATAATAAAACGATCTTGATTGATGAGGTACTTACACCGGATTCATCACGTTTTTGGCCACAAGAAGGTTATGAAACCGGAAGGCCTCAACACTCCTACGATAAACAATTTATCCGTGACTATCTCGAAAGTATCCATTGGGACAAGAAACCACCGGCGCCAGCCCTTCCACCCGACATTATTCAAAAAACTTCTGAAAAATACCTGAATGCATACAAAGCCCTCACGGGAAAAAGTCTGCTTTAAAGCAACTTTTATCCAGGCAATTCCGCCAATTCTCTGTGATAAAATGAGACAAAAAAGCGTTAGGGAAAAGGAGGTCTGGGGCTTATTGCTCAAAAAACAGATCGGGAAAAACGTGCGGGAAATTATCTAAGATATGTTACCTAAATTTTGCAACCACAAGGATCACCAAAATGACAATAAATCCAAATGATTTACATAAATATCTTGATGTTGCACGGGAGGCAGCCCTTCAGTCTGGTATTGTTTTAAAGGAATACTTTCGGAAATTGTGTCCCTCCATGATTGATGAAAAGGCCAAAAACGACTACGTCACCGATGTGGATAAAAAGTCTGAGGAAATTATCAAAGGCTATATTAAATCCCATTTCAATAACCACGACATAGTCGCCGAAGAGTCTGTTGCGGAAAGGAATTCTTCCCGGTTTCTATGGATCATCGACCCCCTGGATGGCACCTTGAACTATATCCACGGCCTGCCAAGTTTTGCCGTCTCTATTGCCTTAGAAATTGAAGGGAATTTAGCAGTAGGTCTTATTTATGAACCTCTGAGAGAAAGCATCTATTCTGCAATGAAAGGTCACGGCTCTTTTAAAAATGGCAAACGTATCCATGTCTCCCGCTCTGAAACCCTGAGTACAACGCTGATTGCAACGGGTTTTCCCTTCAGGATAAAGGATATCATCGATTCCTACCTCAAGGTATTTAAGGATTTTTTTATGCAGGCCACCGGTATCAGAAGGGGTGGATCGGCCTGTCTCGACCTTGCATATACGGCAGAGGGCATCTTTGGAGGATTTTTTGAATGTGCCCTGTCACCGTGGGACATGGCTGCAGGTGCACTCCTGGTAGAAGAGGCTGGCGGTGTAGTCACGGACTTCAAAGGTGACAACCAATATTTAAATACTGGTAACATCATCGCTGGTACCAAGGGAGTTCACCAGGAGATGCTACGGATTATTCAAGCAACCTTTAAGAATTGACAATCCTCTTCAACAAGTCTATAATCCCCCAAAAAGAAGTTGGCTTAAAGCCTTTCAGAAAATTCTACATCCCCATAATCCCATGAAACCAATCACTCATAAAATAAATTCCACAAAGAAGAGTCAACCCTTAGTAACAGAATTTACAAATAATGTTAAAATTTATTTACTGAACTCATTATCCCATGGCGAGAACAAAGAAAACTAGCCAATCTGACGGTGGAGAACAAACAGGCAAGAAACCCATAGAGCAATACGAGCACACGGGAAAGGAACGGGTCAATAATCCGCCAGTGGGTCTTGTAACGCCAGAAACCGATAAGGAAAGCGGGAAAATGACCTATGCCTACGACCCTCACATAGACCCGTCACTTCAATGGGCTGGCAAGGCAGAACATACATCCGTCGAAGTCCCCACCGTCTCCCTCCACGTCCACGAACGTATTGACCCCCGCACTATTATTGAGGCGGTAAGGAAAACCCCCTCTGGCTCCCCCCGTAAACGGGGGAGTAGGTAAAAAGCACGGCTTACCGAGACAACTCTCCCTTTTTGAATTGCCAAAAGAAAATCCCCCGATTCGCGACGCCATAGAATTCTATAAACATAATCACAACTGGTCAAACCGCATCGTAGCGGGTGATTCACTGCTGGTAATGAATTCACTGATTGAAAAAGAAGGACTCTCAGGAAAAGTACAGATGATCTATATCGATCCTCCTTACGGCATCAAGTACGGCTCAAACTTCCAACCTTTCGTCAATAAACGCGATGTGAAGGATGGCAAGGACGAAGACTTAACCCAGGAACCCGAGATGATCAAGGCATTCAGGGATACATGGGAGTTGGGCATTCATTCGTATCTGACCTATCTGCGGGATAGACTGCTGCTGGCACGGGAACTTTTGACCGAGAGCGGCAGTATCTTCGTGCTGATTTCGGATGAGAATGTGCATCTGGTAAGGTGCTTGATGGACGATGTGTTTGGAGTAGGGAATTTTGTGGCTTTAATACCATTCAGAAAGAAAACCATGCCAATGGGTACAACACTCTTGGAACAGATGAATGATTTTTTAGTTTGGTATGCAAAGAGCCGATCTAATATTAAGTAGTGTTTGAACGGAAACACCCCAAAGCCAAGTGGAATAAGGCAAAGCAGGTGGAAATAGGTAATGAAGAGCGTTGAATAATACCGAGAGATAGGGTAAAATATGGCGAAAACAAAGGGATTCTTGTGTGAAAGGGT
>JAUQXU010000359.1 GCA_030837935.1 Candidatus Brocadia sp. | reverse complement strand
TCCATACTGCAAAAATTGCAGGGCATTACGCATCCGCGGGAAGATTCTACGATATCAAGGATAAAGCCGTAATATTGATATCCCTTCCATATCCGTTTGGAACGATCAGGTATTTTTATCTTCGACAGATCTTCTAAAGGACGTGGGGGATTGTGGATAAAACAACCGCCATTCCGAAATGAAACACCGAGGACACTTTCCATGTCTCTCTTGCCGTTTATGGCCTCTAACAATTCGTTAAAACATAAATCTCCTTCCCCGCGAACAAGAAAATCAAAGGGTTCGGACTCTTCACTCTTGCAAATTTCATCATACATCAGCGTGGCATGGTAACCACCCAGAACGGTTCTAATATCTTTATTGAGACTTTTTATGAGACTGGCTATTCTCCGGGCTGTGGCGAATTGAAAACTCATAGCCGTAAGACCTACAACGTCCGGCCGGTATTCTGCACTCACTTCCTTGACGGTTTCGGCAACCCGATCCCTCCGGAGAATAAGATCAGCTATGAAGACATTATGTCCCTCGATATTGGCGGCAATTGATGAGATAGCAAGGTTGGGTGATTTCCACCGCTTTGCATTAAAATGGGGAGCACAATCGGGCATGGACATTAAGAGTATATTCATAAGCGCTATCTTCCTGTTTTAAGATATATTTGTATTTATCTTCTTTCATTAATTGTATCAGCATTTTTGAGTCATTCAAGGAAATTCAATCCTTGACGCTTTTTACGAATACGTGTCCCGCCAAGTTCTTATTTGAGTTTTTCTCGGTAAAGAAAAAAACAAATTGACCTGTTTTTAGCAGTTATTTAAAATATAATCTGATTGTCCACAAAACCCATCGAGTAGAATGGGTTAAACGAAGTGAGCCCATCGGTAAAATAGTTTTATTGGGTGCGCTCTGCTTCACCCAACTTACAAAACTTTCTTACCTTAACATATAGGAGCAGAAGAATATGCTAACAAATCAAAACAAAAAACAAAAAATAATCAAATGTATTAAACCAGACAGGATTATGCTATTCAGTATCTTAGCGATAGGATTGTTTGTTTTTGGCTGTGAAAATAATCAAAATAGTTCTTCGTTGAATAATACGAAAGGGGAGAAGGTAGCAAGCGGGAAGCTGACTGGCCGTGCCACATGGAGTCCAATATCGCCTGTTGTGAGAAAAGACATGCCGAGTCCTTATGAGCCGGCAGATGGCGTAAAATTTGTGATATTCACAACATCAGGAAAAGAAATACAGTCGGTAGTCACTGACAAACAGGGTAACTTTAGCGTTGACTTGCCACCGGGCACATACCGAGTAGAAATGCCACGATCCCCTTTAGGGTTGACTAAGGATTTACCAACTGAGGTAAGCATTGCTGAAAACGAAGTAACGAGACTTGACATTCGTTTAGATACCGGCATACGGTAACAGGCGAGTGGTTCAAGCCTTTATGGCTCTGATGGAGTCTGTCTTTAAATCTAACTGATATTTTTCAAAAAACCAAACTGTTCCTTATTTTACAACCTCCACTTTTACCACTGAATCTGCTTCCCCTGATTTAAACTTTACCTTTGCCTTCCCCGTCTTTTTCAATGCCGTAATGGTAAACTGCGACAGCCCTTCGGCATTGGTAATTGCATTTGCTGGTAAAACAGAGATACGTCCCTTCCCCTGCGTAATTTTTGCCTTTATTGTCTCACCTTCCGCCCGGCAATCATCTTCACCAGTTAACGTCACCGTCACAACATCGCTCTCTTCCTTCTTAATCTCCAGATTGGCTGGAAACACCGCTATCTTCTCAGCGCTGCATCCGGCTGGAGTTACCGATGGTGTTATAGTCGGTGTCTCTGTTGGAGCTGGTGTTGGAGTAGTCGTTGGCGTCGGTATCGGCGTTTCCGTTGGAGTGATAGGCGCCGACTCTGTAGTAAAGCTCCAGGTATAGGCAGACGCTATTGGATTACCGGCCAAATCCCTTGCCCCCGTGGTAATCCTTGCCGTATATGTGGTTGAATCAGACAGGTTACTCGACGGTAAAAATGTGGCAATCATACCATAGTAAGAAACTGTCCCGCTGATGTTACCACTACCATCGCTTACCATAAATGTATGCGTATTCATAGTAGAAGACTGCATCGTCTCGCTGAACGTAGCAGTGATAATACTATTGATAGCCACACCTATAGCTTCTTTGACTGGACTCGTAGAGATAATTATCGGCAGGGTAGTGTCAACAGTCGAAAAACTCCACGTGTAATCCGAGGCCAATGTATTACCCGCCGAATCCTTCACGCCTGTGGTAATCCTCGCCGTATACGTGGTGGAATCGTACAGATTATTTGACGGTGTAAATGTGGCAGTCGTGTCACTATACGAAACCGTTCCGCTGATGTTACCCTTGTCATCGCTTACGGCAAAGGTGTTTGTATTAATAGTTGACGACTGCATCGCCTCACTGAACGTGGCGTTGATGGTACTGCTGATTGCCACGTCAGCAGTACCATTGGCAGGAATCGTGGATCTGACTGTTGGCGGGTCAGCATCCCCTGTTGTCGTAAAGCTCCAGCTATAGTCATTATCCAGCGTTGTTCCTGCGTGATTTGCCGCTTGCGCCCTCATTGTAATCTTGGCCGTATAGGTAGTATTGTAATCAAGATTTACCAATGGGATAAAAGTGGCAGTCTTTGCATTAGTTGTTACTGTCCCTGCCACTTCATCACTTCCATTATTTAACTGAAAAGTGTCTGTAGTAAGGGTAGAACCATTCATCAGCATAGAAAAGGTTGCGGACACAGACGTATTGACCGCCACATCCGCGACCCCATTGGACGGACTTGTGGAATTTATAGTGAGGATCACCCTTGGAGGGGGCGGTGGTGGAGAGGGTGGTACCAAATCAGCAACCGTATTGCCAAAAAGATCATCGGGGGTGGCGCCATACCAGGTGACATAGATGCGCTCATTGGACATATAACCCTGGCGCCGTAAATATCATCAGCAGTAGTGTTAATTGGCCCCTGCTCAACGCTCCACATGGTCATTCTATCAGTTGATTTTTTCCAATAGACATTACCAGTAGTGGCAGTACCTGTGGTGGTTCGAGCACTATAAACCGCATATATATCGCCGGTATTTTCATCAAAAGAAATTTTAGCGCCAGTTATACCTTTTGTATCGTTGGTTAAAACATCTGTCTTAGAGGTCCATGTGCCGCCAGAATAGACTGCCGTCCGGATGTCATCATCCGTGCCAAGGGTAGCAATACTAGCCACGTAGGCAAGATAAATATTACCGGTTATTTTATCAACCGTTGCTCCAAATGCGCCGTCATAGGTGGTATTATCAGGAGCGTTGGTATCAATGTTCGTCCAGCCAACATCCCAGGAACTGCCGTTAAACACCTTTGACTGGATATCATCGGCTGAAATATCCCATCGTATAGCCATGATATTTCCTCCGGAAAACGGCATCAGGATGAGAAAATCATCGGCAAGGTCAAAAGGATTCGTACCGGCTTCCGTCCAGGTGGTACCATCGGTGCTTTTAATAACAAAAGAATCTGATGCATCATGAATTCCCATGGAAAGAATGCCGTCGGTTCCTTTTGTGATAGATGGAAGGTTAGCTCCCGAAGTAAAACTGCCGCCCTGACTGGCTCCGGACGCATTCACCGTAGTGGTTAGTGCATCACCGCTAGTATTAAGACGCGTGTACCAGAGATCATCGTTACCGGAGTCAAAGGTTACAATATGAATATATGTGCCCGTGTTATCTCCAGGTGTCCATCGATCATACCAGACCCCGACACCCAGACAGTCTGTTTGGCTATCAACTGTCACCTCCGTTCCCCAACTTGTTCCTCCATCGGTGGTTTTGCTGTAAACGCAAGAACCAGTAGAGTCCCGATAAAATGTATAGCCGGTTTGATCGGAAATAAAAACCGTTGTTGGTGAGCTGCCGTTATGAGAGGTAGTGGTTGTGTTTATTGTGCTATCAATGGTCACTTCCGCTGCACGGAGCGTTTGACACAAAATAAGCAGGAAACAGGCAAAGAAGAGAAAGATGAAGACATGATGACGTCGGCACATCGTTATCTTTTCTGTCATCTATTTCTTTCTTGTAAAATTTGTTCTATCAACAAATTTTCAATTTGAGTGAATATTCACAGGAGGTTTTTCCGGTAATTTATAATCGTGATTAAAAAAATTGTTCATCTCAGCAAATCTCCTCATATCATTTTCAAAGATGTCACGTTCCTTCTTTCCCAGTGAGGTAATAAAATTTTTAATCCGATAATACGGTCTCAAGATGAGCACCCGGAAGAGATTGACCATGGAGAAATTGGCCTTAAATACAGGCGTTGTTTTAAAAAAGGTTGAGTATTTCCTTTTGTATTTCCATCGTAAAAATTGTAAGTCTTCCGATGAAAGGTACTTTGTCTTGACATTTGCCCAAAAGCCATTGTACTTACGATAATCAGTAGCATTGGTAACAAGTCCTTCTTTGATTAAAATATCACGCATGTCGGTTTTGGGGTAAGGAGTGATAATCTGTTCGCCATAAAAATCAATATTGGCCTTGTCAAAGAATTCAAAATTTTGTGCAATATCTTCTTCTTTGTCTTCTGCATGCCCGAGAATCATGCCACCTACAATTAAAATATTATTCCCGTGCAGGTATTCAATCGCCCTTTTTGTCTTTTCCAGCATGTTCCCCTTATTCATCAACTTCAGGTTGCGTTCAGACACGTTCTCAATCCCCAGGAACACAATCTGAATCCCCGCACGTGCCATTTTTTTGGCTAATGATGGAGAAGATGCTATACCTGTCGTACTTGCCTGGACGATATAACGCAGGTCATTATGCCCCGCTGCTACAATTGCTTCACATAAAGACTCAAACCTTTTTACATTCAGGGTAATATTATCATCTGAAAAGGTTATGTATCGTGCACCATTCTTTTTCGCGTTCGCAAGGTCTTGCATAATTCTTTCAAAGCTGTATGTCCTGAAGGTACGCCCATACATGCGGTTCATACTGCAAAAATTACACGTCATGGTACAACCCCGGGAAGTCTCGACCATATCCAGCCCTTTTCCAGAAAAACGGTAACCATTCCAGATACGTATATCCCGACGCGGGAGTTGCATGGTATCAAGATCCTCCAATGGCCTCGGGAGGTTATGAGAAAAACCACCGTTGTGCCGATAGGATAAGCCTGGTATGTCCTCCAGTTTCCGTTTTCCTTCAATGGCATCCAGCATTTCATCGAAGGTTTTTTCACCTTCTCCGCGAATGATATAATCAAATGGTTTACCCTCATCGGAAGAAGCTATTTCTTCATACATGAGGGTAGTATGATACCCACCGACGGCTATTTTAATCTCTTTATGCATACTTTTTATAAACGCGGCAATCCTCCGGGCCGTGTCAAATTGAAAAGTCATGGCGCTCAGTCCTACCACTTCTGGCTGATAGTTTTCAATGGTCTCTTTTATTGAAGGCAACAAGGTCTTCCTTTTGAGAACCATATCTGCCAGAAACACCTCATGGTGTGGTTGTATATTTCCCGCAATGGAAGAGATAGCCAAATTGGGAGCTCTCCACGTCTTTGCAGAAAACTGAGGGACAGTATCAGGCATAGAACACAACAAAATTTTCATGTATTACGTCTTCTCCCTGTTCGAATATCGTCTTATTTAATATAGAGCGAAGAGACACTTCGCTCTACAACCACTGCTTTAAAATCTCTAAACGTAGGTCTGGCACGGACAAACAAAGTCTATCATCCGACCGCTCATGATGAAGTCTATGCCACGCTTTCATAGGAAAATTCCTATGCATTGGAAATCCATTGTACATCGTCACCACGCGTTGTCAAGCTTACAAACAAAAATAGCAATGTTGACTTTTTCTTTATTTAGGAAATGGCCATCACAAACATCGGAATGGTTATTCCCTCCAAACATTTTATAAACAGACACTCAATGTAAATAATTTAAGGTTTTGTTAAATACAACCGATATATTTAGATTAAGTATCGCTAGCTATTCATATATACACAGAAAATCATTAGGATACACCTTCATAATTATCGCAGGTCTCAAATTATCTTACAATATGATGTTTACTGTGTAAATACTTCTTTTTTAGCAAGTTTTTTTATAACCCCATACGTCCCTCTTTTTTAAGGAGGATTTGGTTGCGGCTTTGCTGCGCTATGTTATTTGCAGCTTTGCCATAAAAAATAACCCTATGAGCACTGAACCATGAAGTTTCTAATCATAGACGACAACCCTGCAGATCAAGAAGTCATCGGTTGGATATTGCAAAAGGAATTCTGCGATTCCGAATTTGTAAATGTAATCAATCATAAGGATTTTGATGAGGCAATTACCCGATGTGATTATGACGCTATAATCATCGAATATTATCTTGGCTGGGCAGATGGAATGCTGATTCTCAAGAGGATCAAGGAACGGCTTCCTTATGTGCCTGTGGTAATGGTTAGTAACACGAGAAATGAGGAAATTATCGGAAAGGGATTGAAATCTGGTCTGAGCAATTTTATTCTCAGAAAACATTTATATTGCCTGCCTGCAATAATAAAGGAAAGCGTTGAGAGGGTCAGGCTACTCAAAATGTATGATGAAACCAACCAAAAATATTATTCTTTAATGAACGAAGCCAGCGAGGTAATCGCTCTCTTTGATACCGAAGGTAATCTGCGGGAGGTAAGCAAAACAGCAGAAAAACTTACGGGCTATACGAAAGAGGAACTTACCCGCATGAACTTTGTTCAGCTTTTCAGAAAAGAAGAGATTGATAAAGTTATTACGACCTTTAAAGAAGGAATCCAAAAGGGATCATGGGCATTAAAGAATATCCATATACAGAAAAAAGACGGCAGAAATGTTTCTGTTGATATAACGGGAAGCATGATTGAATATGCAGACAAGAGGGATGTGCTGGCAATAATCAGAGATATCACTGATCGCGAGCGTATAGAAGGGGAACTCAAGATACTTTACGATTCTTTAGAAAAACGTGTTGAAGAACGAACAAGGGCGCTGGCAAATACAAACGAAGAATTACAAATAATAATTGCCGAACGCAAGCAGGCCGAGGATGCGCTGAATGCGAGCGAAGCTCGGTATAGAGGTCTCTTTGAGAATTCTCCCGTTTCCCTTTGGGAAGAGGATGCTTCTGAGGTTAAAATCCGCATTGATAGTTTACGGGAGGCAGGAATCACAGATTTCAAGACATATTTTGAGAATCATCCGGAAGAGGTTTATACATGTGCGGCTATGGTAAAGATCATCGATATAAACAAGGCTACCTTGAAGCTGTACGAAGCCACAAGCAAAGAGCAGCTTCTGCGCAATTTGACACAGTCGTTTGACAGAGAATCATTCGATGTGTACAGAAAAGCACTTTCAGCCCTGGCTGAAGGTCAAACTTTATTCGAAGCGGAAGCTACAACTCGGACACTTTTTGGCAAGAATAACCATGTGTGCTTAAGTTTGTCTGTAGCACCAGGATACGAGCAGACATGGGCAAAAATATTTGTTTCTCTGACCGACATCACCGCACGCAAGCAAACCGAGGAGGCGCTCAAGCGCAGAATAGACTTTGAAAAGACCATGGCCAGTATCTCCACAAAATTTATTATTCTTTCAGACTTTAATAATGCCATATTCAAGTCATTGACCGATGCCGGTCAGTTGAGCAAAGCGAGCAGAGCCTACCTCTTTCAGTTCCGCGATAACGGTAACGTCATGGGCATCACTCATGAATGGTGCAGCGAAGGTGTCAAACCTGAATTTCAGCACCTCCAGAATCTTCATTCTGCAATGTTTCCCTGGCTGATGTTGAACTTACATGCTGGCAATATAATTCACATTGCAGATGTTTCAAAAATGTCTCCCGATGCTTCTGCTGAAAAGGAGGAGTTTGAGAGGGAGAGTATCAAAGCAATATTAATCCTGCCAGTATATGCAGAAAATGAATTGGCAGGGTTTATTGGTTTTGACAACGTAGTTACTACCGGCGCATGGCAGGAGGAAGATGTGGCGCGGTTACGCATCATGGCAGAGATCATTGGAAATGCAATTGCGCGGAAAAAAACTGAGGCTCTTATTACCCACATGGCATACCACGATTCCCTCACCAACTTACCTAACCGCAATTTATTTTATGACCGCCTGCAGGTAGCACTAGTTCAGGCAAAGCGTAATGAAAGAATTGTTGTTGTTATGACCCTTGACCTGGATAACTTTAAAACGATCAATGACACCCTCGGACATCACGTGGGAGATTTGTTACTTAAGGCAGTCGCCGAAATAATGACAAAATGTATACGCGAGTGTGATACAGTTGCCCGAACGGGTGGCGACGAATTTACTATTATTCTTCCTGAAATTAGCCATCCACTCAATGCTGCTATTGTTGCAAACAAAATTCTTTATGCGCTATCCCATCCATTTCTCCTCGCAGGTCACAAAATTCACACCACGATCAGCATCGGTATCAGCCTGTATCCCCTCGATGCACATGACATAGAAAACCTGATCAAAAAGGCAGATATCGCAATGTATCTGGCAAAGGAACAAGGCAAAAACACCTATCGTTTCAGCAAGCCGGATATGAATACCCACGTTTAAACAACGTTTGACAACCGCGGCATATTTACCTATGATTATACAACGTGTATTGTTTATAGTCTCACCAACTCCTTATATCTGAAATTTGAAAGATATTCTTTTCCATAGTCCCGCAGGAATAATTAATCCTATAAATCCTACTGACACCATGTAATCCTATGCCAAAATTTCAAAATATTTTCCATCCTGAGAAATTCAACCTGATATTATATTACACAATTACCAGTTTTACAGTTACCGCTATTCTGAGCCTTGTAGTAGGATGGATATTTCCCCGCATGGAGAGTCAGGAATTAATCAAACGAAGCGAGAAATACGCACAATACTTTAGTGTCCATCTGAACTATGAGATTTATAAAGATTTTGTTTTCCCCACTCTCAAAAGGAACAAACACATCGATCTTGAAAATAATCGTGAGCAATTCAAAAAGTTAGATAAAGTTGTTCGGGAAAATATGTTTGGATTAAATATAAAAAAGTTGTATTTATATGATTTAGAGGGCCACATCAGTTATAGTACAGTACCTGAGCATGTCAGTTTTACCCTGAATCGGGGCGTAAACAAAAAGCTAGATTCCGCCATCTGCGGAGAACCAGCATCAGCATTACGGCTTGCTGGTACAACCGATTCGAAGGGAGTTCATGTAGTAGAAACCTTGCTTGAGAGTTATTATCCTTTCTATGAAATGGAAAAAGACGGGTCAAATAAAATTCAGGTAGGAGTATTAGAGATATACCAGGATATGTCGGGATTAAAAAGACAAATGACCAAGGCGCGAAGTAAGGCAATTGTCATGACAAGCTCAGCGATGGGGGTTTTATTTTTAGTCCTCTTCCTTGTAGTCAAGAAGGCCGCAAGAATTATCAACATAAGAACGAAACAATTGATTGACGCACGCAACACCCTAGAGCTTAAGGTAGAGGGAAGGACGCAGGAAATTCGTGAAGCGTATAAAAAATTGCAGCATACCCAGCGCAAATTAATACAATCCGAAAAATTAGCGAGTATTGGAACCTTAGTCGCGGGACTGGCTCACGAGATCAACAATCCATTGGCTTCTGTAGCCAGTTGTGCTGAGGGTTTAACCGAACGGCTTAAAACGATATTGCACCGCAATGAACAGCACAACAATAGCATGGCGCAGCATAGCAAGACACAAAATAGGAATCAGGGGGCAGGGATCGGGAATGGGGAATTAGTGGCGTATTCCCCGGCACCTGACAGCCGACCCCCGACCCCTTCAGCGGAGTTGGATGTATTTGTTGAATATCTGAAGATTATCTGTACTGAGACCTATCGGTGTAAATCAATTATCTCGAATCTTCTTAATTTCTCGAGACAGTCAGAGCCAAATTTTGAGCAAGTCGATGTAAATCACATTATTTATGATACGCTCACTGTTGTCCAGTATCAATCTCAGCCAAGGAGTCAAAATATCAAGCTTAACCTTTCCAACGAACCATGTTTTGTGATTGGAGATCCACAACAGTTAAAACAGGTCTTTCTGAATTTGATTATTAATTCACTTTATGCGACTGAGGGTGGCGGTGATATTTCTATCTCAACCTCCATAAAACAAATGGTCGTACAAATAATTTTTACAGATTCCGGTGTTGGGATTGAGCCGGAACACCTTGATAAAATATTCGATCCGTTCTTTACTACAAAGCCGACGGGAAAGGGTACCGGACTCGGACTGGCTATATGTTATGGCATTATAGATGTCCATAATGGGAGGATTGATGCCTTTAGTGAAGGGGCTGGTAAAGGTGCAAGCTTTATGATAACCTTGCCGTTAGCAACAAAGTAGGGGCAAAGCATTTGGTCACATAAATAACAGGAATGTATCCATGTTAACTCCAGCAAATGCCTCGCCCAACACTACATAAAATATTATGAGTAAAAAACCCAACATCTTGCTTACTGACGACGAAGATACTTTCCGGACTATTATGGCAAAGGAACTCACCCGAATGGGATACACTGTGCTAAGCTGTTCCAGCGGGGCAGAAACCATAAAATACTTGCAAGAACGGGATTTTGATGTAGTCATCCTGGACATGAATATGCCTGTAATGGGTGGAATTGAGACTTTAAAAAGGGTGAAGGAAATGGAGCCTACAACCGAGGTAATTATTATGACAGGTCAAGGTTCGATAGAAAATGCCGTTCAGGCTATAAAGTCAGGCGCCTATGATTACCTCACAAAACCATGCCGTTTGAGCGAACTGGACGCATTATTGCAAAAGGCGCTGGAAAAACGGCAGTTAACCAGAGAAAATGCACATCTCAGGAGATTGATAAAAGGTATTCGGAAAACCCCTGTGCTGATTGGGCACAGCATGGCAATGAATACTTTATATAAAATGATAGATAAGGTGGCTCCCTCTGATTCCATCATATTGCTTCAGGGGGAGAGCGGCACGGGCAAAGAAATCGTCGCACAGACAATTCATCAGTGCAGTACAAGGACAAACAGGCCTTTTGTGGTGGTTAACTGTGCTACGTTGCAGGAAACCTTATTGGAAAGTGAACTCTTCGGTCATATTAAGGGTGCATTTACCGGCGCCACAGAATCACGAATGGGTTTATTTGAAGTAGCGGATGGAGGTACTTTATTTTTGGATGAAATCGGAGAACTCACGGTTAACACGCAAGCCAAGCTCCTGCGTGTTGTACAATCAGGCGAAGTTAGGCGCGTTGGCGAAAACAGGGCAATTACGGTAGATACCCGTATCATTGCTGCGACCCATAAAAACCTGGCTATGGAAGTGAAACATGGAAGATTCAGAGAAGATTTGTATTTCCGGCTAAACGTAATTACCTTATATCTTCCGCCTTTACGGGAGAGACGTGAGGACATTCCTGCTTTAATTGACCATTTTCTCCATCACTTTTGTCAAAACATACAGAAGAAAAGGATACTGCCAGAAACACTGACGGCAATGACCCAATATAACTGGCCTGGCAACGTACGTGAATTAGAAAATACGATTGAACGTTTGGTGATACTCACCGAAGGCGAGAGCATCTCCGTTGAAGATTTACCCGAAAATATACGTGGAATATCCACGGCCTTACCTGCAAACGGGGTTACAGAAGGAACCCTTTCTGAAGTGGAGAAGAAGCATATACTCAAGGTATTGCACGAAAAACAGTGGAACAAAACCCTTGCAGCAGAAACCCTCGGTGTATCATTAAAAACCCTGTACAATAAATTAAAAGTTTATCACATTGATCTGTAATTAAATTCTTTTGATAATTCAATAAACTTTGATATATATTTAAACAATAATTTTGCAACTTCATATCTGTGTTAGATTACGTAAAAGGCAATTGTGAATCCCGATATTTCTATTGTTATTCCCGTGTATAACGAGGTCGATAACATTGAATCTCTCGGTCACTCTATCATCAGCGCCATGCAAGGCCAAAACTATGAGGTAATCCTTGTGAACGATGGTAGTACTGACGGTAGTACTGAAATATTGAATGCATGGTGTGCCAAACATCCAAACTTCCGCACAATCCATTTCAAGAAGAATGCAGGACAAACGGCAGCGATGGATGCTGGTTTTAAGCATGCAATGGGGAAATATGTAGTTTCTATGGACGCCGACCTGCAGAATGATCCTGCAGACATACCAAAACTGCTTGAAGGGCTCAATACCTATGATATGGTATGTGGGTGGAGACAGAAGAGAAACGATCCCTGGATCAAACGCATTTCTTCCAAAGTTGCTAATTTTATCAGAAACAAACTTTCACAAGAGGATATTAAAGATACGGGATGTTCCTTGAAGGCATATCGGCGGCAATGTTTCAACCAAATCAAATTATATAATGGTATGCATCGGTTTTTGCCAACCCTTTTTAAGATGGAAGGATTTACCGTTACTGAAATTATTGTAAACCATTACCCCAGAAGATTTGGGAAATCAAAGTATGGTATATCCAACAGGGCATTCAGGGCATTTATAGATCTGTTGTTTGTACGATGGATGAAAAAGCGTAAACTTACCTATGAGGTAGATAATGACTAAATTTGTGACATATATCAGCACTGGATTGTCTTGGGTTTTAAAAGACACAAAGGGGACAAAGAAAAGATATCAAAGACCTTCCCATTGGACAGATAGTCATCATACCATAAGCCAGAGCAGAATCGGATTTATTTAAAGAAGATATATAAACTGCCTCGACTCAGATTTTTTAAATCCTATCTTTCGTTAACCTCTTGCTTTTCTTCACACCCCTGTTTTATCATATCCTTGTCACCATTTCTTCACGAGGGCATATTTTACAGGAATGACTCAAAGGTTAATGCATTCCTACAGATAATCTATCATTGAACCTTTCTGACGATGAAATTTATGAGAACAATTCATAGTATGTACCTGATTTTTTGTTTCTGTCTGGTAATCTCAACTCAAAATATTGCCAACGGCTACGGATATATGAAGGATGAAGATCCCCTGATCAAAGTATTTAAAGCCATTATTCTCTACGGAAGACAGGACAATTGGCCGAAAGTTACTGCTGAAATCACCAGCATCAACGACCGTTTTACGGATATTTATAAGGTATTTAAAATAGACTTTAAGTCACAGATTGATCGTGCTGTCCAACTGAAAGACTTTCAGACTCTTGCCAATAAAATGGCTAACGTTGTTTTTTTAGCCATTCGTGAAAAATTTTATTACAATCATCAGGAAAAGTTAGAAATCTTTATTCGTGCCAAGGTACGATTGAGACTGGCTGAGGAGTATTATGTTACCGTGCTCGCAGGGAATGTGAGAGATTATGATGTCCGGCACAAAACCAGCCTGCACGAAAGCATCTACAACAAGTTTGTAAAGGCACGAGATACCTTAGGGAGTATGGGATTTTTAGGTGCAGGGGCATTAAAACCCGATGTAAAGGAATTTGAGACATTGACAAAGGAAATAGAAGCTTTGCTCTTAACGGCATTTCCTTATTTTGAGGCAGGAGAAAAAAACCCTACGTAATGGGAATCAACACGTTATCTCACATACATTAATCATATCTCCATGGAAGCGCCCTACTGAATGTGACAGATGAAAATTAATTTACCTGTATTATTTGTAACTATCCTTTCCCTATTTTTCATAAACATATGTTATGCAAAAGATACAATGCATACGGATGCAACTGGCATAACAGATCCAGGTAACGTGTCAGATGGAGAAGTATCTGTCAAACCAGAAGATTACTATTTTAATGTTGAGTCACTTTCTACAAAAGAAGAAGACTGGAAAAAATTCCAGTTCCACGGTTTTTTTGAAGTTTCATCTCCTGTTCAGGGAAGAGACGATGAAACACAACAACTGTCGTCGAAATTTTGGGATGAAAATGAGCTTACTCTTTGGTTAGGCAAGCGGATATCTAAGAGGTTGTCCTTTGCCTCCGAGATCGAAATCAAGAAAGGATTTAAAGAATACGAACTAGAAATATTTGAGTTTGATTATGAGATAATAGACAAACTGCTGGTGTTTCGCATGGGGAAATTTAAATACCCTCTGGGTATAGAAAGATTTGTTGAATCTGCTCCTTTAAATAAATTGGTAGATCGTCCCCTTCCATCGATTAGGGTTATACCAGGAACTTATTCCGATATTGGCGGGATGTTTTGTGGCTCTATTCCTTTACCAAATAATACAACGGTGAAATATGAGTTCGCTATGACAAATGGTTTGGAAGGACCCGAATCAGAGGATGTACAACAACTCTGGGACAATAACAGTAACAAGGCCATCGGCGGTAGACTCGGCTATGAGTTTTTACAAGGCCTGGAGATAGGCGGATCATATTCTCGGGGAAAGTATGACGAAGACAATCAATTAGATATCGATTTTCTGGGGGCAGATATCCTGTTTAAAAAAGGTAACCTCGAAGTTCGTGGTGAGTATATTACCAGCCGTGTAGAACAAAAAGAGGCTGATGGCGGCGATTTCTGCAGAAATGGTTATTACCTCCAGACATCATATAAATACCCATTGAATTTAAACTATGTAAGATATCTGGAGGGAGTCCTTCGGTTCGATTCCGCGGACCCTAACCGGAATATTACCGATGGGAATGAGGCAGACCGCGTTGCTTTTGGTATGAATTACTTTCCCATAAATCATGTCGAACTTAAGTTTGAGTATGAGATTGAGAATGAGCCAGGGGAAGGAATACATGGAAAATCATTTGTCCAGGCTATATTTAGATGGTAGAAAACATTTTTTACAGATGCTGGCAGGTTTACGAAAGATCATGAAAATCATTCCTTGTAAATGGGAACTCCTCTTGTTTTCTCAGCAAGGCAAACAAAATCGATATGCGCATGTATTACATACTCTTTGGTGTCGGGTGAGTATTTTGTTTTTTATTTGCCTTTTAACACGCCTATGTTTTATTGGAAGATATCTTGATAGTTGTGACAGTGTGAACTTTGCCTTAGGTCTTCATGATTATGACCTCTCCCTCTTACAACCGCACTTTCCCGGCTATCCTGCCTATATGTTTCTAGCATGGCTGTTTTTCAAGTTGTTTCATCACGAGATTTGGGCATTGATACTACCTGGCGTGCTTTTTAGTAGCCTTACCGTCTATCCACTCTCTTTCCTTGCCAGACTCTTATTTTCTGAAAGAGTTGCTATTCTGACGGCGGTTTTTTATCTTCTCAACCCACTCTGTTGGTTGC
This sequence comes from Candidatus Brocadia sp., assembly GCA_030837935.1. Classification (GTDB taxonomy): domain Bacteria; phylum Planctomycetota; class Brocadiia; order Brocadiales; family Brocadiaceae; genus Brocadia. The sequence continues at coordinate 4,436 of JAUQXU010000359.1, read as the reverse complement.
AAGCGGAAAGACCCACCTCTGATGCTATGGGTTTATTCTTCATAATGCTATCCGCCTATTTCTTGTATCGAGTATTCAACTCGATGTTTAGGAATTTCAATTTTAAAGGATGGCACGGACTTCGTCGTGATGGTTCGACACGCTCACTATGCACAGTACTGCGCCCTAAGACTGTCGAAGTATCCGTCGAACGAAAAACTTGTTTGTCCGTGCCTGATTCAAGAAGTTCCACTATCACCCCCCCCCTCTCTTTGGAGAAGGAGGCCTCAATTTTTACGTCTGGTGATACCTTAAATAATCATGGGTGGTTTAGTGATAGAAATTGTCTTTTTTTGGGCAGCCTGGCCTTAGGTTTTGGATTAGGTGTGCGGCTTTCTTATTTTCCTTTTATTGCATTATTGATAGGCATCTTATTCTATTTAGTTGTTCAAAGAACGAACCTTAAAATACAGGTCATTTTGTATGGATTAACAGGATTTGCTGCGGGTGTTTCTTCGTGGTTTTTCCCACAAATTGGATACATAGGCTGGCGCCCTTTTTTGCAGAATGGCCTTTCATTTTCATATGGACACTTTACCGATTGGGGTGGGTCAATAATTACCTTTGGAGGATCAGAAAGAATCGACTCTCTTACTCAATCTATCTGGGTTTACGGACTAGGTGGCTGGTGGTACGATTTCTCATTTTTAAGGCTGATTCCTTCCTTAATTATGATAAGTTCGCTTCTTTACTTACTAAAACGTTGCCGTTATGATCACCGGTGGTGGTTCTTTGGAGTTTATATAATTCCTTATACCCTCTGGGTGATTCTTGGACAAAATGCAGCACATCCGCGACACATACTCCCCATCATACCGATGATATTAATGCTGATTGCGCACGGTTTATGCAAAGCCGGTGAAGAAGGCGACAGGGTTCTTTCAATACTTCTTGCCTTTGTATTTATTATAAGTATGTCGATGATATCGCTAAAAATAGTTAAGCAATATCACAACACGGTCCCCGCACCAATACAGATTATCAAATTTATCGAAAGGCAATTTAACACTATTTCTACGCGGGTCTACTGCGTTGAAGAAAAAAGGTTTTTTGATTATTATGCGCCTCTATGGGATGCCAGGCATATAAGAGATACTGCAGCATTAAATGCTGATCTGCAATCCTCCCTGCATAGACCCAATAATATACTCTTAGTTCATAGCTCTGGAGAAATCAGGAAATTCGGATCGGGAGATACACCAATGAGAAAATTTGAAGGCAACCCATACACAGATAATACAAAGGATGGGTTATTGCTTTACACATTAACTGGTTTACAAGTTGAGGATTAATTCTCACTTGATATTTTTGTAATAATTACAAGCATCGATGTAAATGTTACAATAATTTCACAGCCACAACCGATCTTAACTATCGATAATAAATATTATATAATTCTTAACTATCATCCTTATAAGATACTTATAGCATATACCTACCTTCATTTGTCCTTTCAAAGATAACTGGTACACCTGTTGCTCTTGTACTGATATCAATTTAACACCTTACTATAATGAAACAAAATGAAACATAAGACAATACTCATAACAGGTGCAACGGGATTTTTGGGAAGTTACCTGACAAGAGAACTTTTTGAAGCAGGTTTTCACCTCAAACTTCTTATCAGAAATTCGGCTAATATACGAGCAAAAGAAAGGATTTCTGAGGTATTCCCATCGATTGCATCTACCGAATCTGTGTTTGACACATTATCTGACCGTATTGAAATAATAGAAGGGAATGTATCTCAGGAGTACCTTGGACTAAACGTAAAGGATTATTTAAGATTATCAGAAACTGTGGATGAGGTATTTCACTGTGCTGCTGCAACAAAGTTCTACGACGGCCCCGACAATACACTGGATTATACCAATGTGAATGGCACAAAACACATCGGATGGTTTTGTCTCTCAAACAAACCTAAAAGATTTCATTATATTAGTACAGCTTATGTCGCAGGAACAAGGCGTGACACAGTCTTTGAGCATGAACTGGAGAAAAGGCAAACATTTCGTAATAATTATGAAAAATCAAAATTTGATGCCGAAAGAATGTTGATACAATTTACCAGCCAATATAATATCCCCACGTCGATCTATCGTCCCAGTATTATTGTCGGTGATTCCAAGAATGGCTTTATACATAATTACGATAACATTTATATATTTGGCAAGGGATTGAGCCATCTCAAAAACTATGAAACACGAAATAATCACAAAGAAAACCGCTTTCATGGTGGAAACGGTATCGGCCATTCTGCATCGCTGAGAATCCCCGGTGACAAACATGGCACGATAAATCTGGTGCCAGTGGATTATGTCACACAGGCAATCATTGCCATCTCAGGACAGACACATAGTATAAACAAGACCTTTCACATCGTGAATCCATCCCCACCCACACTTGGAGAACTTGCCGAATGGATGGAGGTTGCCACGGGTTTCCATCGCATAAAGATAGTACCTCTGTATGAATTCCAGATTCGACCCCACAGCGTGCAGGAAAAACTATTTTTGCAGGGAACCGATGCCTTCCAGCCTTATATGTTTGGAGAATCTTATTTTGATTCCACGAACACAAGAAACCTGTTGAGTGGAACAGCGATCGAGTGTCCATTGATTACACAGGAACTTATAAACCGTTTCATCCAATATGCTGAAAATACAAATTGGGGTAAGAAAAAACAAATTGAGAAAAACAATCTCACGCAAACTCGTTGACAATGTTATAGTCTTTTGATAATTCTTAAAATGCTCACGATACACATATGAATGAAAGACCGAAAATCCCTGAAAATATTACTCATATTGAGTACTTCAATCGATTGTTAAAAGACAGGGTAAATAATTGCCCAATTCCCAAAATATCCAGTCTTAATGCTATTATCCAATTTCAGATAACGGATAACGGAAACGGGATTTGGAACATCGTTATAGAAAATGGTTTCGTAAAGGAAGTAACAAACAAGGCGCTTGAAAAACCTACGTGTACCTTTATATTGTGCAGCGATACGTTTCTCTCCATTCTCAGGCATGAAATAACACCGCAAAAGGCATTTTTCAAGAGAAAGGTTGATATAAAGGGCGACATGGTATTAGCGCTCAAGATGAATATCTTAGTTAATTATCTGTGATATTGTATTACGCAACAAAGATGACAGTAATTGCAATATGATAAATTGTATGGATATTGGTTATTTTTTAAAGGAGGTTTCATGTTTAAACAGGTGAAAACAGGTTTTGTATTTGGGGTTTTAATCATTGGTATATTCGCAACGGGAATTATCCTCCCGGCAGTGGCAGCGGCAAAAGATAAAATCATAGGGACGGTAAGCAGTTTAGATGAAAGCACAGGGACGCTCACGATAATAGACAATCTTGTAGAAATTAATGTCAACAATGCAAAGATAGAGAAGAGGGGATTGGATAATGCAACCCTCTCTGATATTCAGGAAGGTGACATTATCAAGATTACCGGCGCTGCCGATGAAGCTGGTCTCATCGAAGCAAGCAGTATAAAAGACCCCGTGAAATTAAACAAAAAATATGATGGAAAAATCACAGGCAAAACATCAAAGGTAAACACCTCCGCAGATACCTTTTACATCATGGGCCAAAAGGTAGACGCTGGCAATCTGGCAGGTGTTACGATGGGTGGAAGAACGATTTCGTTTGATAATATGCGTTCCGGTGTCAGAGTAGATGTATATGTTATAGATAAAAATAGCCAATTAGTAGCTAAGAAAATGGCAATACGTTCTGAGAGTTGTAACTTTTGCCACTAAAAGACGTGTAACTTAATTTTAAAATTTTTGTAAAGGAATAACCCAGTGAAATTTCTACAAATAAATGTACTTTGTATTGTATTGAGTGTTGCCTTATGTAGTCCCCTTGCGAGTACGTCATTCGCATCGGCAAGCGGTCCTCTGGCGTACTATACGGGTGCTCCAAATGACTACGGTACTTGTAATGCTGATGATTGTCACAACTCTTTTAGTCTTGATTCGGGAAGCGCAATATTCTCAATAACGGGACCAACCGTTTATACTCCTGGCAAGACAGTAAAACTAATGGTTTCCTTTAGCAATTCCAGCGGAAAAAGGCATGGATTTGAAATGACGGCGCTGGATGCCAATGGTAACAGGATTGGAACGTTTAATAAAATCGGAAATACTGTCCAGGTTATTCCTCCAAATGACCACCGGGGGTTAGAGCAAGCGGACAAGGGTAAATATATAGAACATACCTTTAAAGGTGTTAAAAAGAAAACCTGGAAGCTTAAGTGGAAGGCTCCAGGCAACGCCACCGGTCCTGTAACATTTTATGCGGCTGGATGCGAAGCAAATGGCGACGGAATCGCTACCGATGATTATATTTATACAGCCACCGCAGAAACAA
>JAUQXU010000358.1 GCA_030837935.1 Candidatus Brocadia sp. | reverse complement strand
AACTATTTAAAAGGAGACAATCGTGGAAAAATTAACACCATTTGTATTTGAAGAGAAGAATGTAAGGACGTTAGTAAAAGAGGATGGGAGTGTTTGGTTTGTGGCAAAAGATGTAGCAGAGGTCTTGGGAATACAAAGGGTAGACGATATAAAAACAAAAGAAGTTCTTGATGACGATGAAAAGGGGTCGGAAAAAATCCGTACCCCTGGTGGAAGTCAAACAATGGTGACGATTTCAGAATCGGGGCTATATACCTTAGTGGTTAGAAGTAACAAACCCAGCGCCAGAAGGTTTCGCAAATGGGTTACATCAGAAGTCATTCCTTCAATCCGCAGGACTGGTATTTATTCAGCCAAGAAAGCTCATAAATTTACCTTGATGCGGCATATGCTTGATGTGCTAGAGGCACAGGCAGAAGAAATACAGAGACACGAATCAGAAATAAAAGGTTTGCAAATGGATCTTTTAAAAAGAGATGGCTATTTCTGTGTTGCAGGATACCTGAAAAGGTTGGGGCAAAATTGCGACACAAAGACAGCCGCAAAGCATGGCAGAAAGCTAACTACCATGTGAAAAAACTTGGAATAGAAATCCCATAAATAGATCATCGGGCCTTAGTGATAGTCAGTACGTATCTAGAACAGTTGTTGGATGAATATTTTGGCGTGGTAAAAGTTCCAATAAATAACCCATGCATGTTGTCTGACGGGTTTTGTGGTCAAACAAGACTTAATTAATAAAAGTGGGCAGTTTCGGTCTAATCTGCCCATCGCCTCCGCCCGGAACTGGCAAGGCACACCTTGCCACTGCTATGGGAATTGAGTTTTTAAAAAGGGGTAAAAGCTGCATATATACAACCCTTTTCGACATCATACTGGACATTAAAGAGTCGTGGAAAAAAGATTCCCAAGATTTGCTGATTATTGACGAAATTGGTGTTCAGCGTGTAACAGAAAACGAACTAATCTACATAACGAAGATTGTTGATAATCGGTACAGCAATCTTCTTCCAACCATACTTGTCGGCAATGTAACACAGAAGGAGATGGCTAGTATGATTGGCGAGAGGGCAATGAGGAGAATTCTGGAAAAATGCAAAGTGCTTGTCTTTTCGTGGAAACAAAATCCAAACAACCCACCAAGGGTCGATTGAGAGTCTGTCTAGGATTTTTAAAATACCCGAATTTCGCAATAGGGCTTCGATAGGCTTGTTTTATACGGGGCAATAGGGAAAAACCCAACACCTTGTGTTACCCGAAGTTGTCTTGGTGGCTTCCTATTGCGTTTTTGAGAAATGACAAATTGGAAAAGTGATTGTTATGAAAAAGCGATACGTTAGTATCAAGGAGATTTCTGAATATACATCTTTGCCTGTTAAGACATTATACGACTGGGCAAGTCAAGGAAAAATTCCCTCTATTAAACTTGGAAGACGTGTCCTTTTTGACATAAACGATATAGATCAATTAATGGCATCCTTGAAACGAAATACAAATCACGACAAAAAAATGGTTGACAAAATTGCTGGAGAAATTTTGTGGAACTAATTATAATCCCTAGTAGCGGTCAGACAGACACAATCGGTCCCGGGAAAGGAGGTAGTTATGTTTAAACGGGGTGGTGTCTGGTGGACTTGTATAAGGTACAGAGGGAAAAAAATTCAAAGAAGCCTTGAAACAACCGACAAAAAACTTGCCCAGGCAATAGAGGCAAAGGTCAGAACCGAGATAATCGAAGGGAAATACTTTGAGAAATCCATCGGTGATAGCAAAACGTTCACAGATATGATGGAAAAGTTTACGAGAGAGCATGCGCCAAATGTGTCAACCAATATGCAAAAGAGCTATGCTTCGTCTTTAAAACACCTGAATCCCTATTTTGGGGAGAGAAAGTTGTCTGAGATATCCCAGAAAAAGATTTCTGAGTACAAGGTTTTAAGGAAAAGTGAAGGTGCTAAACCTGCTACTGTTAACAGGGAACTTGCAATGCTCTCTAAAGCTTTCAATCTGGCAGTCAAAGAGTGGGAATGGATCAAGGATAATCCTGTTTCTAAAGTTCCCAAAGAGAAAGAGGATAACGAAAGGGACCGTTGGCTGACTGACAATGAGGAAAAAAAGTTACTTACTGTTTCTCCACAATGGCTTCGGGATATTATCCTTTTCGACCTGCATACTGGATTACGTCAAGACGAATTGCTTTCCCTTCAATGGAAAAGGGTAAACCTCTTGCGTAGAGTCATTATAATTCAGGAAACAAAGAGTGGAAAGCCTAGAACAATTCCATTGAACCAAGTTGCATTCGATATTCTGACGGAAAAATCAAAGATAATGAACATTAAAAACGACCTGGTGTTTTCCAGTAGCGTTTGTAAAAAGATTGACCGTCATAATCTGAGAAGGGCTTTTAATATTGCAATAAAAAAGGCTGTCATACAGGATTTTCATTTCCACGATCTGAGGCATACCTTTGCAACACGATTAGCCCAAAAAGGGATTGATATTTACAAAATCTCAAAGCTATTGGGTCATCATGACATACGGATGACACAGCGGTACAGCCATCATTGTCCAGATAGCCTGAGAGATGGGGTTCAGATTTTAGAGGTTGACTACAATTTGACTACAGTTGGGGAAAAACGGGAAGTATCGAATGCCTGAAACCCTTGATTTTATTGGTCGGGGTGGCGGGATTTGAACCCACGACCTCTTGAACCCCATTCAAGCGCGCTAGCCAAGCTGCGCTACACCCCGACATTTCCTTATTATAGTGTCTTTTTATCTATTATCAACCTAAATCTCTCTTGAAATATTTTGACATTAGTCTTATTTTCTACTATAATTTGGCTTGATTTATTTTGGGAAATTCAACCGTAAATATTCCTCTCTATTACATTTTTAATTTATTTAACCTAATTACATGGATAAAAAAAACAAAACAAAGAAGTCAAGATTCTCCATCGGATATATCCTCCTCTTCCTAGCCGTCATGTATATAGCACAAATATTCCTATCTCCGAAGGCCGAAGAAATCTCTTACAGCCAGTTTAGGTTATATCTTAAGAATGGCTACATATCAGACTGTACAGTGGGGTCCAACTTTATCCGCGGCAATTACAAAAAATTATCTTCTGAGGGCAACAAAGAAGAAAAAATTGCTTTTGTTACTGTACCGATCCAAGATGCAGAACTCGTCAATGAACTTGAATCACAAAAGGTCAGATTCAAAGGCGCAGCAGAAAACAACTTCTTAAAGAATATTTTGATGTGGTGGATCTTCCCATTTGGCGTCATGGCGCTCGGATGGTTTTTTTTGTTTAAAAAGGTTGGCGGAATGGGTTCACCTTTTATGTCCTTCGGAAAGGCAAAAATCAAGCTGTATTCGGATAATGGTTCACAGAAAACAACGTTTGTGGATGTTGCGGGATGTGATGAGGCAAAGGAAGAATTAAAGGAAATTATCGACTTTCTTTCTTACCCGGAACGATTCCAAAAACTGGGAGGTAAAATTCCCAAAGGAGTGCTTCTGATAGGCCCGCCAGGGACAGGCAAAACACTCCTTGCACGTGCAGTTGCAGGAGAAGCGGGTGTGCCATTCTTTTCAATCAGTGGTTCTGACTTTGTTGAAATGTTTGTTGGAATGGGCGCCGCCCGGGTACGCGATATGTTTGAGCAGGCAAAAGCAAAGGCCCCGTGTATTGTATTTATCGATGAAATTGACAGTGTTGGCAGACAGCGCGGCACAGGACTTGGCGGCGGCCACGATGAACGCGAACAGACACTCAACCAGCTCCTGGCAGAAATGGACGGTTTCAATTCACAGAAAGGGGTAATTATCATTGCCGCAACCAACAGACCCGACGTGCTGGACAGTGCGCTGCTCCGCCCAGGACGATTCGATCGTCAAATAACCGTTGACAGACCAGACCTTATCGGCCGGGAAGCAGTTTTGTCAGTTCACGCAAAAAATGTAAAGATAGATGCCGATGTCAGCTTAAAAGTCATCGCAAAACGCACTCCAGGCTTTTCGGGAGCGGATCTGGCAAATGTTATCAACGAAGCGGCGCTCCTGGCAGCGCGATATAATAAAAGTTCCGTAGGCATGGTAGAATTAGAGTCCTCCATAGACAGGGTGCTTGCTGGCCCTGAACGAAAGAGCAGAATTATGAGCGATAGTGAAAAAAAGGCCGTTGCAATTCATGAGGCAGGCCATACCCTGATAGCAGCACTACTCCCAAACACTGACCCTGTGCACAAAGTTTCTATTATTCCACGCGGGACTGCTGCATTGGGTTATACCATGCAACTACCGATGGAAGATAAATACTTAACCACCGAACCTGAAATCCTCGATACCCTATGCGTACTTTTGGGGGGACGTGCCGCAGAAGAATTCGTGCTCCACAAAATATCAACCGGCGCCCAAAATGATCTGGAAAAGTGTTCACAATTAGCCCGAAGTTATGTATGCCGTTTTGGTATGAGCAGGAAATTAGGACCTCAGACTTTCGGAAGGCAATCCGGAAATATCTTCCTCGGACACGACCTTGTTCAAGAAAAAGAATACAGCGAAAAAACCGCCGTTATTATCGATGAAGAGGTCACTCATATTATCATGGGTAGTTTTGATAGAGTCAAAGATTTGCTCAGCAGCAATAAGGATAAACTGGATCTGTTGGCAAAAAAATTAGAAGAGGAAGAAGTGCTGGATGGAGATCAGGTTCTTGAACTGTTGCACATTGAGAAGAAACACGTAAGAACGCAGAAAGAGATTGATATCGCCCCGGTTGAACAGCCACAACAAAACCTGCAATACCTCCAGAAAGATCGCAGGGAAACGCAGTAATAATACCAAATTTATTTTTCAGCTTGCGCTTCTGCCAGCAGGGTTTGGGGGAGATTAAAATTAGAATAGACGTTTTGTACGTCATCGTGATCTTCAAGTGCCTCCATAAGCCCCAGTACTTTACGGCCAGATGCTTCATCCAAGTCGACGTTGTTTTTCGGTATCCAACTCACTTCGGCAGTTTCCACCTTTATATTTTTACCCTCAATAGCCTTTTTTACCGCATCTAACGTTGTTTGCGAGCATGTGACTTGAAAAGCGCCACCCACGTTCTGCATATCCTCGGCCCCTGCATCTAAAACCAACATCATAAATTCGTCTTCATTGAGGTTATTACTATTTACTATAATAAATCCCTTTTTTTCGAACATCCAGGAAACACAGCCCGATTCTCCCATATTTCCGCCAAATCGATCAAAGATTTTTCGTATTTCAGGGGCAGTTCTATTTTTATTGTCTGTCACAATCTCAACGATTAATGCAGTGCCATGAGGTCCGTATCCTTCATAGATACACTCAAACAATTCAGCGCCGCCACCTCCGCCAATACCTTTCTGAATGGCTCGTTCTACATTTTCTTTTGGCATATTAACTGCACGTGCTTTACTTACAGCAAGCTGCAATTTGGGATTCATATCAGGGTCACCCCCACCCCGTCTGGTAGCAACAGTAATCATACGTGCTATCTTAGAAAAGATTTTGCCTTTTTTTGCATCAGCAGCACCTTTTTTGTGTTTTATACTAGCCCAATGTGAATGTCCAGCCAATTTCGCCTATTTCTCCCAAAATTATTTTTAGAAAATTTACGGTTGAATACTATTTTCAACCTCTCTACGGTTCTCGATAACCCTCGTTCCTCTTTTTTCCACAGAAATTAATCTTTTTGTTTTTTCTAACTTTATTGCGATATCCTCTATTTTTGTTTCACTATTGAGTGCCTGCCGGTACAAAGCCATCGCTTTTTCCCATGCCTTAACAGCTTTATCCCAATCTCCTAAACTATAATGAACATCTCCAACATGGTCATAGATATCAGGCTCTTCCATAAATTGAACGGCTTCCAATAATTTTTTAAGAGCAATAACGAGATAATCGTTTCTTCCTTCCACCTGTGCCTTCTTATAATAAGCCCAACCGAGACTATCAAGATATGCCCCGTTTTGAGGTTGTGCTTTTAAAGCCTTGTTAATAAGATGTATCGCTTCGTCCAGATTCTTATTATTTTCAACAAATAAGTAGCCTAAAAAATTATTTGCCTCGTGAAAGTCAGGCTCAAGCTTCAATGTCATCTGCAATTCCTCTTCAGCTCTATCGAATTTTTTATCTTCATAGTAAAGATTCGCAAGCAAGAAATGGACGTCCCTCATCATTTCTTTATCTAAAGATATCAACTTTATGCTCTCAACGACTGCAATTGCCTCACTGATTTTACGTTGATTTCTGTAAATTTGACATAACAGGAAATACTCCTTCGGATTTTTACTTCCCGCATCTGTACTATTTTTCAGAATCTCCTGGGTTTTTTCAATTTCCTCTTTTTTTTTGGATTCATTTTTAATTTTTCCGTATACCTCAGACAAGGCGAGGTGCATAACCCAGTTATTAGGTTCTTTTTCTAAAAAGATTTTCGCCTCTTGAATTGCACTATCATAGTCATTGAGCGCATCGTAACAAAGGGTAAGATAAAAGCTGGTAAAGCTTAATGTTGGATCAGTCTGTTTTGCCTTTAAGAAATATTCCAGGGCATTTTTTATATCGTTTTTTTCAAAATATCTTTGACCAATTTCGTAATATATCTTTACGGGTTCGGTTACCAGCTTCATGTCAAACATGCTCTCATAACACGCTACCCCCTTTTCCATCATATCATTATTTATATAAAGATTGGCGAGTCTGTAGAGAGCGTCTGCCAGGAAGACGTGATCTAACTTTGTCATCTTGCATCGGCGGGCATATTCATATTCTTCAATAGCCTCTCTATTTTTCCCAACAGTTTCATACAGAGTAGCCAATGTATAATGCACACTAAATTCATCTGGTTTGATTTTCGCTAATTTTTCTATATAATTGATTGCTTTTTCATTCTCACCCAATTGGAAATAACACGTAGCTAAATGCTGAATAATTCTTTCAGAGGAATGGTCTAACTGAATTGCCTTTTCAAAGTTCTCAACTGCATTTTCCCAATCTCTTTCCAACATGGAAAAATATCCGGCACAAAAATAGGAATATCCCTTTTCCCGATCATCCAGAGACCGATTCCTGCGGTGAGATACTGATTGATCTCCCGGTTGAATCGTAGTACTACGACAACCAGGAAAACCGCTAAGTAAGAATATTACAAAAACAAAAATAACAGGGAAAGATCGAATAGATAACATTTCATATTGTACATTCTTAACATGCCACGATTCTTCCATCCTAAAGAATAACTTTATTTAATGGATATTCAATGATCCCTTCAGCTCCGGCCCTTTTTAGTTCAGGAGTAATACTTCTTGCTACCGTTTCATCGAGCACCGTTTCAATTGCATAGCCAGCACCTTCAGCCAGCGTAGAGATTGTAGGTTTTCTCAATGCAGGCAATTTTTTCAACACTTGATCTATCGCCCCGTTTGGCACGTTCATCTTCAATCCAACTTTTGCGCGAGCAATAATAGCTCCTTCAAAAAGCATTGCAAGATTCTCTATTTTTGTGCGTTTCCACTCGTCCTTCCACGTATGATGATTGACAATAAGTTGAGTTGCAGACTCCATAACAGTCTCAATAATACGAAGTTTATTTGCCTTCAGACTGCTACCTGTTTCAGTAAGTTCTACGATAGCATCGACTAAGTCAGGCGCCTTTGCCTCTGTAGCACCGTGAGAAAACTCAATATCGGCAACGACACCCCGTTCTGCAAGGTATTGTCGTGTTACATTCACAAGTTCTGTAGCAACCTTTTTGTTCTGCAAATCGTTCACAGAGCGTATGGTGGAATTTTCAGGCACAGCCAGAACCCATTTCACCTTTGTTAATTGTTGTTTAGCATATACAAGACTCACAACTACCCTTACTTCTGAACCGGCTTCTTTCACCCAATCCGCACCAGTCAGACCAGCATCAACAATGCCTTTTTCAACATATCTGGACATATCCTGCGGCCTGATTAATCTTACAGAAATTTCATCATCATCGATCGCAGGATAATAAGACCGCGGACTCACATGGACGGTGTAACCCGCTTTTTTCATCATTTCAATGGTTGCTTCCTGAAGACTGCCTTTGGGCAAACCTAAGTGTAATTTTTTCATTCTTCTAACTCACTTTTTATTGTTAAATCACTTCCTTTTACGGCCTCGTCAATAAGTTTTGAAATATGCAGACTCTTTTGAATCGATTCATCCAAACAAAATGTCAATACTGGGGTATATCTTATTTGCAAATGAGCGCCTACTTTTGCTTGAATAAATCCTTTGGCATGCTCTATTGCCTGCAAGGTTCTTCTGCGAGCAAGGTCATCCCCCAATATAGAGATATAGACCTTTGCCCTTTTTAAATCAGGTGCAACTTCAACCTTTGTTACCGTAATAAAACTTATCCTAGGGTCCTTTAATTCATAAAGAATGATTTTGCTTGCTTCCTGCTTAATAGATTCAGCCAACCGTTCAATTCTTCTTGAAGACATAATAACCCCCTTCTTTTTATGAAAAAGCTCAAGCACACAATCACAAAAAGGAATTTAAAATAGTACGTGTATTTTCTGGTATGAAATTAAACAAATTCGAGGTGATAATCAACAAGCTCAGCAGGAGTTGAATAACGGAACATATTAAGCAAACTCGACAATGCCCCGTTCACATACTTTTTATCATTTCCTACCATGGCAACCCCTAATTGAGAATATTGGCAATGGTCTAAAGTGCCAATTTCTGAGATAGAGACGTTAAAGCTATTTTTCACACGGTCCTTCAAGCTTTTAATAACGCGACGTTTGTCCTTCAATGTTTGTGCACTCCGAATCACCAATCGGACATTTAAGACACCAACCACCGCGTCATCCGATTTATAAAACTCCAGATTCATAGTGCTGCATCGCCGAAACAGAAATTCCGGTAACATTTTTCTTAAGATATGTTACCCAAAAAACCTTTACAGCCGCGCACCTATACCTTTAAGGTTCGCGCAATCTTTTGCACCTCATAAGCCTCCACGATATCTCCTACTTTAATATCGTCATAGTTAGCAACTTTCAGTCCGCATTCAAATCCAGCCCTAACCTCTTTGACATCATCTTTAACGATCTTTAATGACTCCAATTTTCCATCATAAATGATAATGTTATCGCGAATCAGACGGACAGAGGAATTCCTTGTGATTTTACCCGTTTTTACATAACAACCGGCAACGTTACCAAACTTTGAGATATTGTAAACTTGCCGTATTTCAACCTGACCCAATACAACTTCCTTGGATTCCGGTTCTAACATGCCTTCCATGGCGGATTTTATCTCGTTCGTCGCATCATAGATAATTTTGTAAAGCCGGACATCCACGCCTTTTTCTTCTGCCAGGATACGCGCCTTGTCCTCTGTCGTCACATAAAAACCAATCACAATTGCATCCGATGCATCCGCAAGAAGCACGTCCGATTCTGTAATACCACCGACAGCACAATGTAATATTTTTACTTTAATTTCAGGCGTGGAAAGCTCTTCCAATGCCTTTTTGAGTACTTCGACGGAACCCTTATAATCCGCCTTTAATATTACCTTGATTTCCTTTACTTTCCCTTCAGCAATCTTAGAATAGAGGCTATCCAAGGTAACATGCTGATGTTTTGCCAAGGAGGTTTCACGTTCTTTCTTTTGCCTTTCCTGGGCAATCTCTCTTGCTTTTTGTATATCGCCAACCACATAGAATTTATCCCCGGCCTCAGGAACCGCTGAAAAATCAGAGACAGATACTGGTGTAGTCGGACCTGCCTCTTGTACCTCAATCCCCCTGTCGTTCGTAATAAGGCGTGCCCTACCAAAAGTTTTCCCACAGAGAATAATGTCACCATGGTGCAAGGTGCCGTCTTGTATTAAGACATTTGCGACAACCCCCCGCCCTTCACTTAAATGAGCCTCCAACACAACCCCTCGCGCCGGATTCTGAGGGTTCGCTTTTAGTTCTAGAATTTCAGATTCCAGCAAAAGCCTTTCAAGTAAGGTATTAATACCCTTTTTTGTGACAGCAGAAGTTTCAACAAACTGAGTCTTTCCGCCCCACTCCTCAGAAATTAATTCTAAATTTGCAAGCTGTTGTTTTACGCGCAACGGATTAGCGCCAGGCTTGTCAATCTTATTCAACGCCACAACAATAGGTACGTTGGCAGCCTTGGCATGATTTAATGCCTCCTCCGTCTGAGGCATTACTCCATCATCAGCAGCCACAACAAGCACTACCACGTCGGTAACATTTGCACCTCTTGCCCTCATAGCCGTAAATGCTTCATGACCGGGGGTATCAAGAAATACCACGTGTTTTCCATTCGTTTCTACCTTATACGCACCGATGTGCTGCGTAATCCCACCCACCTCACCAGCTGCTACATCTGTTTGGCGAATACTATCAAGGAGTGATGTCTTTCCATGGTCAACATGCCCCAAAAATGTTACAATTGGCGCACGATACACCATATCCTCAGATTTTGTAGACATCTGATCGGCAATAAAATCACGTTCTTCCACCATCTCCTTTTTTCTGATTTCAATCTCCACTCCATACTCAATGCCTAACAGTTGCACAATCTCTTCGGCTAATATCTGATTAATCGTTGAGCGCACATTGTGCTCAAGAAGTAACTTGGTGATAATCTCATTTGCACGAATCCCTAATTTCGAGGACAAGTCTTTCACCGTTATCGGTGGTTCCATAACAACCTTTGATTCTTTCTCCTTAACTGCTGGCCTTTTAGGTTCTACAACTTCCCCCATATGTTCTTTCTTTCTGTGGGATGCAAAACCTGGCGGCTGTTTCTTTTTCCAAAATGTTTTTACCGGCGTTACTTTTACAACCCGTTGCTGCTGAGGAGGACCTTTGGAAATTTTCACAATTTTGGTTGGCTGAACAACCTTGACGCCGCTACTCGTTTGCAAGGTCGTTTTATCGTCTTTTTTTTGTTCAATCTCACGGGACACAGTGGGCTCTTTAACCTTAGGTTCTTCTTTTGCGGGAGCTGCTTTTGGAATTGGCTGGAACAATTGCCTTATCATTTCTGCTTGCTCAGGAATCAGAGTATTCGCGTGGTGATTAATATGGGTCAACCCTTTCTCATGACACTTATCAATCAAAAGGTTACTCTTAACCCCCAGCTCTTTCGCAAGTAAACTGATCCGAATTTTTCCCATTTACACTCCTAAAAATAATCAAAATACGATGGTCTAGTATTAAACTTCCTCTTTCTCCCCGCCTGTTTTTATTTGTTCCGCAGACCCGGCGATTGTTATATTCGAATTATCTGAAGATTTTTTGTTTGACTCAGCAACTTCCGCAAGTCCTACAGTACCGCCTTTCTGTCGCTCGTCGAATTCCGATTCTGTTATAATGTCAATATCCCACGAAGTCAGCCGAGACGCTAAGCGCACATTTTGCCCCCTTTTCCCTATTGCCAAAGAAAGCTGATCATTCGGCACCACAATAGTCGCGACCTGGTTCTCCGCTGATAAAATAATTCCCGAAACTTCTGCAGGTTTCAGCGCGTTAGGCAACAGCACCTCGGGTTCATCGCTCCACCGGATAATATCGATCTTTTCGCCGTTTAATTCATCCACAATGTTCTTAATTCGAGATCCGCGCACACCCACACACGCACCAACGCAGTCAACATTCAGGTCACTCGATGCCACCGCAATTTTGGTTCTATGACCAGGATCTCTTACCAGCGCTTTTATTTCAATGGTGTTTTCTGCAATCTCAGGCACTTCTAATTCAAAAAGCCTTCGGACAAAATCGGGATGTGTCCTTGAAAGTAATATTCTTACCCGTGTTCCGATTTTCTTCACATCAAACACAATCGCCCTGACTCGTTCATTTGTATTATAGTGCTCACCATCAATTTGTTCTGATCTTTGTAAAACGCCTTCTGTTTTGCCAAGGTTGACAATTATCGTAGAACCCTCAAACCGCTGAACAGTCCCACTGACAATAGCACCCCTTCTGCTAACAAAGTCCTCATAAATCACGTCCCGCTCAGCCTCTCGTATCTTTTGGATGATGACTTGCTTGGCAGTCTGCGCCGTAATTCTCCCCAACTCAGAAGGATCAATGGTATGATCCCCTTCTTTGGCCAAAATCTCTCCTGTATTTCTATCAATTTGAATAGAAATCATCTCCTGGGATTTAAAATGCTTCCGGGCGGCAGTAGTTAAGGCGGACTCTATGCCTTGAAACACAACATCTTTGGCAATTTCCTTGTCTCTGTGTAAACTATCTACTAAGCGCAATAAGCTTTCTTTATCCATAAATACCTTTTTTTTATTCGGTAAATTGAATGCTATACAAAAACCAAATCCGAGGGATAAATTTCTAATCCTTAAAATAAAAAAGTGGGTCATCCCCACTTTTTGCAATTAATGCCTCCCCTATCCCACATCATAGTTAATACTTTTTAAAAACTTTAACAAAAAAAACCACTGTTGTCAAGTTTGTTTTTATCGTGAGAACATGAATAGTAAATAGATGCAAGAACTTATTTATTTACCACTTAAAATCCCTTTGATATTCAAAATTTATTTTGTTAATATTACACAATTAAGGAAACAGAAATATTATGGTAATCATTATTGATAATTACGACTCCTTCACCTATAATCTTGTACAGCAAATCGGCGCATTTGGTGCGAGAATGGAAGTCTTCAGAAACGACAAGGTCAACCTTGAGAAAATCGAGGAAAAAAGGCCAGACCATATCATCATATCACCAGGACCCTGTACTCCTAAGGAAGCTGGTATTTCTAATGATATCATAAAACATTTTTCTGGCAGGATACCAATACTCGGGGTTTGTCTCGGCCACCAGTGCATTGCACACTCATATGGAGCAGAAGTGGTTCGCGCAAGGCGGCTTATGCATGGCAAAACATCCATGATCAACCATGACGGCAAAACCATATACAAAGGCCTTTCCAATCCTTTTGAAGCAACTCGTTATCATTCTCTTATTGTCAAAGAAGATACGTTGCCTGATTGCCTTGAGGTTACAGCCAGGGCAGACAGTGATGAGATTATGGGTATTCGTCATAAGGAACATCCCTTGGAAGGGGTACAATTCCACCCGGAATCCTTTTTAACCGAAGAAGGTCCAAAACTTCTTAAAAATTTTTTGGCACTTTAGTCAATCCCGCGGTATTAAAAAATTAAGGAAAACACGTTTGGCCGAAGTCTCAAACAGCAGAGAAAATTTCGCCGACCAGCTCATTACAACCATCCTCCATAAAAATAGCTGTATCGTTGTAGGTTTAGACCCCTATTTCAAATTCATCCCCGCTACCATTAAAGAAAAGTTCTCCATTTCTCAAAAACAGGGCGCTGAATATGCATCACGCGTTATTCTGGAATTCAACATACAGGTTATCGACCTTATTGCGCCACTTGTTGGCATCGTCAAACCTCAGATTGCATTTTATGAACTTTATGGCTCATGGGGTGTCTGGGCATATGCAGAAACCATTAAATACGCCAAACAAAAAGGGTTAATAGTAATTGGCGACATAAAAAGGGGTGACGTCCCCAGCACGGCTGAGGCATATGCCGCCGCCCATATTGGAACGGTTCACATAGACCATGTCGTTGAGACCCCGTTCGCCGCAGATGCCATAACCGTTAACCCCTTTTTGGGATCGGATAGTTTGCATCCTTTTTTCCGGACGGCAAAAGAACAGAATAAAGGCATATTTATCCTTGTAAAGACATCAAACCCAGCCTCCGGTGAATTTCAAGACCTTATCTGTGGAGAGAAAAAACTTTATGAAATTATCGCAGAAAAGACACATGCATGGGGAAAAGATTTCATTGGCAAAAAGGGATACAGCGCTATTGGAGCCGTTGTGGGGGCTACATTTTCACATGAAATATCGGCATTACGAAAGATTATGCCCACGGCCTATTTTCTTGTGCCTGGTTATGGCGCCCAGGGCGCTACAGCAAAAGATATTGAATATTGTTTCAATTCAGATGGTCTTGGAGCTATTATCAACGCCTCCCGTTCTATCCTTTATGCATACAATGTTTCCCCCTGGAAGGAAAAATACGGCATCAGTGCATGGAAAGAAGCCACACAAAAGGCGGTAATTACGATGAATGAAGAAATAAGAAAAATTTTCAAATCGTATTAGAATATGAATAAAGAAGATAAAGTTGTCATTATAGGTCTTGATGGCGCCACATGGGATGTCATTCATCCTATGATTAGCAAAGGGAAGTTGCCAACATTTAAATACCTTGTTGAACATGGTAGTCACGGAAATTTAAACAGTACCATTCCCCCGCTCAGCGCACCTGCCTGGACTTCAGCCTTTACCGGTGTGAATCCCGGCAAACATAACATCTTCGACTTTTTCACCATCCGTCATGATAACTACGAACTTAAAAATGTCACCTCCACCGACAGAAAGACTCCCGCCATCTGGAATATCCTGGACACCTATGGCATGACATCCGGCATTTTTAACATACCTATGACCTATCCACCGGAAACTGTTAATGGCTTTATGGTTGCAGGTCTTGGCACCCCGGATACAAGCTCGAATTTCATATACCCCACACCCCTTAAAGAAGAATTAAAAAAGTATTTGCATACATTACAATTTAGCATCGACGTGGGGACGATTATGAGTGGAAAAGAGGATGCCTTTATCGATGAGCTGTATAAGGTCACAGATATACAGGAAAAGGCCGTCCATTATCTCTATAACAAATACCAACCAGGCTTTTTTATGGTTGTATTCGATGAACTTGACCGTCTCCAGCACTTTTTCTGGCGTTACATGGAAACAAACCATCCGTTCCACGACCCCAAAAAATCTCAAAAATACAAAGACACCATTGAAGATTACTACCAATATCTCGATGCCGTTATACAGCGATTTTTAAATACTATTTCAGAAGATACAACCGTCATGATCGTCTCCGACCATGGGTTTGGCGGGCTTTACAAGGATTTTTATATCAATAAATATTTTCAGGACGCGGGTATCTTACGGTTAAAACCAAAACCGCCAATATCCATCAACACCGAACTCCTGAGGGCTATAAAGACTGCCCTAAAAAAGGTAACGTTTAGAGTGGGTATCGGACCATGGGTCGATCACATCGTACCTGATTGGTTGAGACTCAAAGCGCTTACTCCCAGTGTGGATACCGGGCTGGGGAAAGTCGATTGGCAACAAACCAAGTCGTATTTCTGTTCCCTGTCCGGACAGAATATCTGGATCAATCTGAAGGACCGCCAACCCGAAGGCATCATTGAACAGGGAAAAGGATACGAGTCCCTCCGAGACCAGTTGATTGAAAAGCTTTACGCCTTGAATGACCCGGAAACATACCAAAATATTATCCGAAAGGCCTATAAACGGGAAGAGATATACACGGGAGCCTTTGTATCAAACGCCCCCGACCTGATCATTGACATGGCAGAAGGTTATGTCATGCAAATCGGCCTTGCCCCAAATATGCTCATGCCCGCCACACAATATAAGCTGCATCGTTCCGGCTGTCACAGACAACATGGCATTTTCATTGCCATGGGAAAAGACATCAAGAAAAATCATCAAGTACACAATGCAGAGATTATAGACATCGTCCCCACCGTTCTTTATCTCTTTGATAAGCGGATTCCTTCTTATGTAGACGGCAAAGTGCTGGTGAATATATTAAATAAAGGCATAAAAGAGGTGGAATACCAAACCTTGCAAATCAACAAAACAGACATTCCTCACAATATCTCAGCAGAAGATGAGGCCAAGATCATGGAGCGGTTGAAGGGATTGGGGTATATGGGTTAGTGAAAACATCGCCTAATAATGGAAAGC
>JAUQXU010000357.1 GCA_030837935.1 Candidatus Brocadia sp. | reverse complement strand
AGGGGACGCAAAGGAAAGGGTCTTTAGAAGCAGTTTAAACGGTTTAAACTGCTTAAACGGTTCGTAGGAAGACAGCCTTACTGCCGAAGATGTTATAAAAAACATTTTTGCAGTAAGGCTTTTTTATTTGGTTTAAATCCATGCCATAATTATTAAAAAAGATGTAAAACGTAATTTTTAAAACGAATGTGAGGCGTATCATGGCAGAACCCATACGTGTTACTCCGAAAGAAGTTTACCAGAAGGTAAAATCCGGCACAACGCTCCTCGTCTGTGCATACGATGACGAGGCAACGTTCAGACGAATGAAACTGCAGGGAGCAATTTCTCTGGAAGAATTCAAATCGATACTTCCTTCATTATCGAAAGATCGGGAAATTGTCTTTTACTGTGGCTGACCTAAAGAGGCAAGCGCTGCCGGTCAGGCAGCGAAATGTATAATGAAGGGATATAAGAATGCAAAGGCCCTTAGTGGCGGCGTTAATGGATGGGAAAAGGCGGGGTATCCCATTGAACCGTAACTTTACTATAAGGAGGCAAGATTATGGAAAATAAAATTACATGGGAATCACAGATGGACATGGCCCTGTCAAGGGCACGATCTGAAAAAAAGCCAGTGTTGCTCGATTTCTTTAACCCAGGCTGAATCGGATGCCAACAGATGGATACAGTTTCGTATCCAAATAAAAACGTTATCGAATTTATCAATGATTCTGTAATTCCGCTGCGTGTGCGCTATGACACGCGGCCACTTGCCACGGATTTTAGTATAACGTGGACTCCAACCCTTGTAATACTAGATACAGATGGCAAAGAACACCACAGGACAGTCGGTTTTCTTTCCCCGGAAGAATTAATTCCTTCATTATTGCTGGGTATTGCAAAGGTTCATTTTGATCTGAATGCATTCAAGGATGCGCTCTCAGGACTGGAGAAGATTTTATCTGATTTTTCCAAAAGCAGCTCAGCGCCTGAGGCAATTTATCTGAAAGGTGTATGTTTATACAAGGACACTAAAAATCCAAAAGGACTTAAAGAGGCTTACGAACAACTTCAGGCCAGATATCCTGAGAGTGAATGGACAAAGCGGGCATATCCTTACCGGCTTTTATAGTTGTATTCCTGTGATTGTTGGGTTAGTCGGAATTGCCTTTCTGGTGCTGTGCCAGTTTTTTTCTGAGTTTAGAAAGAGGGAGAGATACCATTGATTTATTTAAAAGCAAAGTCCTTTAACCAAATCGAAAGGAGAATTGTATGAGCACACCTCAAGGAAAAGTCATGATGAATCCGAACGACGTTGTTATGCTGTTGATTGATCACCAAAGTGGACTGTTCAACCTCGTCAAAGACATGTCTGTATCTCAATTACGCAACAATGTCATTGCTCTGGCCAAAGTCGCCGCGATGCTGAAGATTCCCGTCATTACCACTGCGTCCGTGCCGGAAGGCCCGAACGGCCCGGTGATCCCTGAAATCCAGCAATTCGCTCCCCACGTCAAATATGTCCCGCGTCAGGGCCAGATCAACGCATGGGACGTGCCTATGTTCGTTAAGGCCGTTGAAGAGACTAAACGCAAGACGGTGGTGATGACCGGTACGCTCACGAGTGTTTGTCTAGCATTTCCGGCTATATGCGCAGTCCAGGCCGGTTACAAGGTGTATGCCGTTGTGGATGCTTCAGGCAACTGGAGCAAGATGGCAACCGATTTAACTATCGCCCGCATTGTGCAGGCCGGTGTGATTCCTATTGATACGTTTGCAGTTATCGGGGAACTTCAACAGACCTGGAACCGCCCCGATGCGCTGGACTACGCCAACCTCTTTGGCGAACATATCATACCGAATTACCGGCTGCTGATGGAGAGCCACAAAAAGGCTCAAGAGGCTTCCGGCCAGAAGTAATGTGGCGCAACCTTTATCAAAGGAGAACCATAATGACCGAAACGAGAAAGATCCGCAAGGTTTTCAAAAGTAAGCCCACGATCGAAGGAGCCGGTGTTCACCTTAAACGGGCATTGGGATATAGCCAGGTTCCGATGTTTGACCCTTTTTTACTTCTGGACGATTTCCGCTCAAGCGACCCGGAGCATTATATCAAGGGTTTCCCATGGCATCCGCATCGTGGAATCGAGACAATCACCTATGTGCTTCGTGGAGATGTAGAACATGGCGACAGCATGGGGAATAAGGGCATTATATCGTCTGGCGATATACAATGGATGACCGCAGGAAGCGGGATCATACATCAGGAAATGCCCAAAGGAGATACAGATGGCGTGATGTTTGGATTTCAACTTTGGGCCAATCTACCTAAATCCCATAAGATGATGGAGCCGCGTTATCGGGAGCTGAAAAGCGGACAAATCCCGGAGGTAATGCTTGAGAATGACTCAAAAGTCAGGGTCATATGCGGTAAATCCGGCGACAAACAAGGACCTGTTCGGGATATTATCACCGACCCGGAATACCTTGACATAACAGTTCCAGCCCGTTCAGAACTCATACACCCGACAAAGCGCGGACACACCGTTTTTGCGTACGTCATTGAAGGCAAGGGATACTTTTGCAAGGAAAAGCTACCGTTTTCCTACGAGATCGAAGGAGTCAACTATTTCGATATTCAAAGAGATCCCTTTGTAAGTAACGAGACTCTTGTTCTATTTGATGATGGCGATCAGATGATGGTTTCAACGGAAGGCGATGCAGTCAGGTTCCTGCTTATATCGGGCAAGCCCATTGGTGAACCGGTAGCCTGGTACGGGCCTATTGTGATGAATACGGAAGATGAACTACGGATCGCTTTTGAAGAGTACCATAATGGCACGTTTATTAAGCACAAGAGGGTTTAATTCTCAGGCACATAAGATTGCGAAGTTACTTATTGTAAACACATAACAGTTTTAAATGAATAATCAAACTGCCAGGGGGAGAAACCGATATGGAACCTCTTTTCCAAACAATATCAAACAGTGGGATTGGGCGTAAAGATTCACAGATATCTGAAACCGTTCCTCCCGCGGACGAAGAGCTTCTTGATGTATATTCAAAGGCCGTTGTTAGCGCATCTGAAAAGGTCATCCCTTCAGTGGTAAATATTAGTGTACGTCAATCACTGAATGGTCGACAAGCAATACATCCACGCATGCCGAATCAGACCTTTGGCAGCGGATCGGGCTTCATCTTTACACCAGACGGTTTTATCCTTACGAACAGTCATGTTGTACATCATGCAAACCAGATCGAGGTGATGCTTGCAGACGGACGCTCTTTGCCTGCAGATATAATCGGCGACGATCCCGATACAGATCTGGCCGTCATAAGAATTCATGCCCCGGATCTGGCACATGCACGGTTGGGCGACTCTCAATCTATTCGTGTCGGTCAATTAGTGATCGCTATCGGCAACCCTTATGGCTTTCAGTGCACAGTAACCGCTGGCGTGGTAAGCGCTCTCGGACGCTCGCTCAGATCACGTTCAGGCAGACAGATAGACAGCATCATCCAGACCGACGCTGCATTGAATCCGGGCAATTCAGGCGGTCCGCTCATCAATTCCCGCGGAGAAGTAATCGGCGTCAACACAGCTATCATTCAGGGAGCGCAAGGTCTCTGCTTCGCTATTGCGGTTGACACAGTCAAGTTCGTTGCGACTGGGCTTATTAAGGATGGGAAAATCCGCCGTGGCTACATTGGTGTTGCAGGACAAAGCGTTTTCCTCCACCGCCGTCTTGTGCTTTTCCATAACTTACTGGTCAATAGTGGCGTTCTAACAATTGCTATAGAGAACAACAGCCCTGCCCAAAGAGCGGGCTTGCTTGAAGGAGATGTAATCATAGGTCTCGACGACTACCCAGTTGAGAGCATAGATGACCTGCACAAGCTCCTTACACAACATCGGATTGGGCTGAAATCGATGCTGACCATTATTCGACGTTCTGAAAAGCTCGTTCTTGAGATCGTCCCGGAGGAATCTAAAATCAGATCGGATGAGTAATGCCAAGCAAATACAAAATAATCACATCACTTTATCAAAACGAATACGATTGAAACGCTGGAATCTAAATATTTGAGGAAGCACACTCGTGTTTAACTTTTAAAGCAATTTTATATACAAGGAGTCGGAACTTATGAAAGTACTTATCGTGTACTACAGCACTTACGGCAATGTATACAAAATGGCAAAACTCGTGGCAGAGGGAGTCAAGGAGATTAAGGGGGCAGAGCCTCTGGTTCGCAGAGTTCCCGAATTAATTCCTTCGTCTGTTATTGAGTCCCGTGAGGATATGAAGGCGGGTCGGGAAATGCAGAAAGATATTCCGTTGGTTACAGTGGACGACTTCAAGGCGGCAGGGGCAATTGCTTTCGGGACACCGACAAGGTTTGGGAATGTATCAGCACAAGTGAAAAACCAGATTGATCAACTTACATCATTATGGCTTGCGGGGGAGTTGGAAGGCAAGCCGGCTGGCATCTTTGTTTCTACTGCGAGTCTTCACGGCGGGCAGGAGACGACGATCCATACCCTTATGGCTCCACTGCTGCATCTCGGAATGATCCTTGTGGGTGTGCCTTACTCAGTCAAAGAGCTTTTTTCGACACAAGGCGGTGGTTCCCCATACGGACCAGGTCATATTGCGGGAGTGGACAGTAAGCGGGAAATTGACCAGCAGGAAGCGATGATTTGCCGCGCTTTTGGGCGTAGACTCGCGGAGGTTGGACTTAGACTGCAAAGAAAGTAATGACGTGAATTTCACGATAATTACCCGTGTTGTTTTTATAACTTGATGGTATAGGAATTTTCATTTTATTTATGCGGTTTATAGGGTGGCATGGACAAACTTTGTTTGTCCATGTTTAACTTAAATCCACATATTTTATCATGGCACAATTATTCCCCTCCCAAGAGGAGAAACTATAAACCATGAAATATAGAATTTTATTATTTGCTTTACTTATATTTTCCGGATGTGCCACAGTAAAAAAAGATACGTCACTAGAATTCATGCCTCTTGATGCACCCGTGCAAAAGATATACATGACTGCAAAGCAATTTGAATTTGAGCCTAAAGAAGTTCTGGTCAAACAGAACACCCATGTTGTATTGGAAATTGAAAGCCTGGATGTAACACATGGCTTTAAGATCGATCAGTATGGAATCAATGTAACCATTCCCGAAAAAAGCAAAATCACGATTGAATTCTATACCAGGGAGATTGGGACGTACCCTTTTAGATGTTCTCACTTTTGCGGTATGGGACACATTGGAATGAGGGGCAAGATTATTGTAGAGTAATGTGAATATTCTTATCGTTATTACCAATCGTTACTGTGGACCTGTACCGGTTATACCTATTGGCGCATGCCTGGTTGCAGAGGCATCTGAGCGAGCCGGTCACCGGGTCAGGGTGCTGGACTTGATGTTTGCTGATGACCCTATGCGTGCCCTGAAGTCTGAATTGAGCAAAACAGACCCCCATGTAATAGGTCTTTCTGTACGCAATATTGACAACAATGATATGCAAAATCCCGTGGCGTTCTTCAAGGAACTGAAACCGCTGATAAAGGCAATTCGCAGTAAGACCCGGTCACCTGTCGTTCTTGGAGGCGCTGCAGTTTCAGTTATGCCTGAAGAATTGCTTCACTATACAGGGGCAGACTGGGCTGTACTGGGAGACGGAGAGGTTGTTTTTCCTAAGTTACTAACGTCACTTTCACACAGTGAGATGCCGGATGAGATACCAGGCATTGCATGGTTTGAAGAAGATGTTTTCAGAAAAAATACGGGTTACATTGCCCGTTTTTCTGACAGCTATCCGGCTCCCGATTTTCATCGATGGATTAATGTACATAATTACCTGTCCAGGTTATCGACTATTCCAATCCAAACAAAACTTGGATGCCACTTCAAATGTGTGTACTGTACTTACCGGAAAATCGAGGGGCATGACTATCGTTTGTGCGATCCAACAAACGTAGTCGATACAATTGAGAATCTTGCTGCCAGAGGGCTTCGGGATATTGAATTTGTTGACAATGTATTTAATTCTCCTTATGATCATGCATTAGCTATATGTGAAGGTCTTGCGCAAGTTCGGCCTGATGTTCGTCTCCAGAGCCTTGAGTTAAATCCGCTTTTCATAGATGACGTACTTCTTACGGCTATGGAACGGGCTGGTTTTGTTGGCGTTGGTATTACTGTTGAAAGTGCATCAAATGTTGTCCTGAACGGGTTACAAAAAGGCTTTACCGTTGAACATGTACATAAAGCAGCCGAGGTTATCCGGCGTCATGCATTGCCTTGCCTTTGGATATTCATGCTGGGCGGACCTGGCGAGACAAAGGAAACCGTGCAGGAAACATTACGCTTTGCAGATCAATGCATACGTACGAAAGATGTCGTGTTTTTCAATACAGGGATACGCATATACCCAGGGACAGAACTTGAGCATAGGGCGAGGAATGAAGGAGTTCTGACGCTATCTCCTGAAGAAATGCTAGAGCCGGTGTTTTACATTTCTCCTACCCTTGATCTGGATTGGTTAATAAATACCCTGCACACTGCCCTGGCTACACACATGAACTATGTCGACTCAAATACTATTGGTCTTTCTTTTCTCCCTACCCTGAATCGACTGGGATATAGAATCGGAGTTAAGTCTCCCCTATGGAGACACACCCGTTTTATTCGGCGGGGACTCAGACTTTTTGGAATGGATGTATGAAAATACCTAGTGCAGCGTAGCCGCAACCAAATTAACCTCCCCTCCTTGAGAAGAAGAGGATAAAAAGGAGTAAAGAAATAAATTCCTTCCTATTTCCCCTTCGCAATGGAGGACACAGGGAAATACGCATTAACTTAAGAAACTAATTCAATTTAAATGCAATTAAATTATGAACGGAAAAGTTCGCATAGCATCAGTGGCGGTTGCCACACCGCCACATTGTATAAATCAAGCTCAGGCAGAGGCATTTCTCATAAAACACTACTCGGACAGACTTAGCCAAAAGAGTCTGGCCATCGTGCGAAAGATTTTTGCTCATCCAAGTGTTTTACGCCGGCACCTTGCTGTTGACAACCTCGAATGTCTTGTTAATGAGCACCCTGATAGCCGTATTACCCGGTATACACATTGGGCAGTTCGCCTGTCGTCTCAGGCGATTGTTCATGCCTTAGCACAGGCCGGATTGACCGTTGATGCTGTGTCCGGATTGGTAGTTAACACGTGTACCGGCTACATTTGTCCGGGCATCTCCACCTATCTCATAGAAAAGTTAGGCCTATCTGATCACATACGGGCTCATGACCTGGTCGGTAGTGGTTGCGGTGGAGCAGTGCCAAACTTACAGATATGCGAGGACATGTTGAAAGGAACTGGCGAAGGGGTGGTCGTAAGTGTCTCGGCAGAGATTTGCAGCGCCACATTTCAGATGGCAGATGATTTGAGTCTCATAATATCAAACGCTATCTTTGCTGACGGGGCATCGGCATCGGTGCTTTGGCGTCGTCCCGAGGGACTGGAACTGGTTGCCTCAGCCAGTCGTTATGACCCTAAGAGTCGCGAGGATATACGTTACATTTACAAACATGGTCAACTTCACAACCAGCTTTCCGCCTCCTTGCCGGAGATAGCAAGCAAGCAGGTCGCCAAGGTAGTGATGGATCTGTTAAAACCGAAGGGATTACGGATTAACGATGTTAAACACTGGGCCTTTCATCCAGGGGGCGAAAAGGTAATTAATGCAGTCAAAGATGAGATAGGACTTTCCGAAGAACAATTACAGTCAACCCGTAATATTTTAGCCGGATATGGAAATATGTCTTCGCCAACGGTATGGTTTGTGTTACGCGAGATTTTACATAACGGTATTGCACCCGGGGATTGGTGTGTGATGGTTGCCTTCGGCGCCGGTCTCTGTGCCCATGCCTTTCTTCTCCGGGTGTAGAAAACATGAAGCGTTTCAAGATAGCATTCTATTGATATGAAAATGGTAAAATCAAACCCATATCGAGTTAAAAAGTCCCCTCTTGGGAGGGGATTTAGGGGTGGGTAAGTCGGTAATTCGTGAGATATTCACTGAGATTTCATGCCCAAAGAACCCACCCCTTATACCCCTCCCAAGAGGGGAATAATTTGTGCCATTATAAAATATGTGGATTTAAGTTAAACACGGACAAACAAACAGACTGGGTCAAATGAACAATTTTGCTATATTCCGAGATCTTTCTCCCTACTTCAATGGCTGAAAAGCAGTAGATTTAGAATAAAATGGGCAATTTATAAAGATTACTCCCCACT
>JAUQXU010000356.1 GCA_030837935.1 Candidatus Brocadia sp. | reverse complement strand
CTCTGAAATAAAAAGTCTGCAATCAGGTGGGCAACGATAAGGCGTAAGAGTGGTAATGCATCGTTTTGACTCAATGGGCTGTACATTATAAGCTCCTGGCCTTATACTGCTTCATTATAAGCCCCCGTGCTTCTTTTTCATGGATTAGCTGTTCATAACGGCGGCATAGCTCTTTGATTGCCCACCCACCTGCGCTTTTTAAGCGTTGGCGGACCGCTGGTTGGGAAACACCGAATTTCTCAGCAGCCATCTCTTGTGTTAAACCCCGGATTTGACCAAGTATCGCCTGTGCCTGTTCGCCAGACCATCTGTTTATCAGGGTATCGAGCAAGGCGCATTCTATATCAAGCTCTGCATCAACCGCTTGCCATGGAGTTCTGATAAGTAGGCGCTGGTCTCCCGTCATCTTATCCAAAATTGGCCCGGAACGTCGAAAAGCCTCTCCGTCTCCTTCGGACCCCCGACCCGCAGGAAGAAAATCGATTGACCCAATACCTACCGCGATCCGCGCGTCCAGTGCGTATCGACGTTGTTTTGCTTCGAAACCGTGTCGCAAGCCAGCACGAATAGCAATAGCTACACGGAGAGCTGCCTCTGGCCTGGATAACACGCCCTGGAAGCTATCCCCACGATGTATTTCAAACGGTGCGCGTATTCCATCCGGCAGGATATCTTTAATAGTATTGAACGAAGATTTCAAGACCGATAGTAAACGGCTCCGTTGACTGGTTTTGAGTTTTGAAGAACCAACGATATCTCCGGTCACCACTGCATAAAGCCCACTATTTTTCATAATCCATATCCTTCTGGTATCTCTCGGAATTATAAGTCCTCACCATTATATGTGTAGTATATAAGTCTTAGGGCTTATAAGGCAAGGGAATATCGGTTCCTTTACCCCGTTATACCAACCTGCGCTTGACCATTTCCATTCTGGAGGAGCTAATACCAGATCTCCCTTAACAGGATATTATGTTTTCCTTTTGTTTCTGTAATTGCTTCAATTAACCAACATCGTGTTCGCTCTCAACTCAACAACAGAAGTCGTTGATAACAGGAAAAGGTTAAAAAGTGTGCGTGGCCAGGACTGTTGTAATGGCAAATGGTTTTCCTTTGCTGGTGCCCCATTTTATATTCCATAATACTTTGTATTCATATATACATTACACGATACACATCACATGGACAAACAAGTTTGTCCATGCCACCCTGTCCCTATGTTCTTGTTTTATTCTCTGGTATGTGAATGATCTTGATTGTTGCTGTAATTTGTCTAAATACCTTTTTAGATTGCTTATGGTAATACACCGATGACGTTAAGTTGCTTTTAATTGTAATGCAAGTCACTATTTGTGCAGTTTTTGATCTACCACGCATGCACATCCCGCACCTTCTCTATGGCCTTTACGGGACATTCCTCAACACATATCATGCATCCCTTGCAGTTGTCGTAATCCGTGTAAGGGAAGCCGTCTTCATTCACCGCAATGCAGCCATCGGGGCATCTGGCAACGCAGGTCATACATTTGGTGCAGGCTTCATAATTCCAGACAGGCTTAAATACCCGCCAATTACCGGTCTTTCGTAAAAGGGTATTTCCCGTGGTATTTATAGTAGGACTGGAAATCACAGCGGGTTCGAATGGTACATCAATGACAGGACTTCCTTTTTGGATGGTTTCCGTAGTCTTTACTTTTACCGGTTGAACGGCATGGAAACAATAGAGTGCTGCCTCTACGTTTTTTGTGACAAGCGACTTGTCGGTTAATATCTCGGACGCCTCCTTTTCAACCGCATTTCTTAAAGAATCCTCTTTGAGACCGGCAATCCTGGAGGCAACACCACCGGCTAAGGTACTCAAGACAGGTAGTCCCAGCATATCAAGGCCGATCTTCGTTATATCTAAGGTAATGACCTGTTTGGTGACTTTAAATTTGTCCTTTGCCTCTGCTGGACTGTGGGCGGTATTTATAAAAACAATGCCACCCTCTTTAATGCCTGATAATGGATTTGCAATAGGGTCATCCAGGAGTGTTTCGTCCAGTATGATTACAATATCGGGTTCGGAAATTACTCCTCGCTCAAGGATGGGTTTTGGGGATATGCGTGTGAAGGCAGCGATGGGCGCTCCTCTCCTCTCAGCGCCGTAGAGTGGAAAGTCTTGTGCGTAGCAGCCCTCAATAAAAGCGGCAGTGCCGAGCACCCTGCTTGCTACCTTTGCCCCCTGGCCACCCCTGCCATGGAATCTTACTCTGAGCATGTTTTTAGCTCCAAAAGCTACAAATCGGACTGAGAAAACATCCTTAATCTACATCGTCTAAAGCGGAAGAGAGGGATTCACGGTATTTGAATATCAATGATCTATTTTACTATAAAAAGTGATGAGGACGCAATAGGCTGTTTTTCCGATGATTACCGCGGGCAATCAATATTAAAAAACTAAACCATTACAAATTTGATCCTGGCTTGTTCATGTTAGAGAATCAAATAATGGTACCGGTGGCTATTATTCATATAAGTTGACTTAGTACAAGACTTTTGTTAATATTTTTTGTTTATATAAATAGATTGTGAAATTCAAGAAGTAAGGATTTATAAAATTGGATAATTGTAGTGTTGGTATAGACCTGGGTGGTACGAATCTAAAAGCCGGTATCGTTGACACAGATGGGAAAATCCTCCATCGGCTTTCCGTAAAAACCCATTCTGATGCAGATCCGCAGACCATATCGAATCAAATACTTGAACTGATTGCTGAAATTATCCGGAGCGCACAGGCGAAGGCATCTGATATAATAGGCATTGGGCTGGGGTCGCCCGGTCTTATTGATAAAACGGGTGAAACGATCCTGTTTTCCCCAAACCTGCCTCGCTGGCGTAATATACCTATTAAGCGCATGGTATCAGAACGGTTTTCGAAACCCTGTGTGCTGGAAAACGATGCCAATGCTGCCGCATGGGGTGAGAAATGGGCGGGGGCAGGCAAGGAAGTCGGTTCATTGGTAATGCTGACATTAGGCACCGGGGTTGGAGGTGGTATTGTTATCGATAATAAGCTGTGGCGGGGCGCCAATAATGTGGCTGCTGAGATTGGTCACATGGTAATCCAGACGGATGGACCTCAATGCAAGTGTGGCAATCGTGGCTGTGTCGAGGTATATGCGTCGGCTACGGGGATGGTACGGCGTTTTAAGGAGTTATTAAAGAGCGGTATACCATCGCTCTTAAAAGTTTCCAGCGAAATTACGGCAAAGATGATTAACGACGCAGCCTTGCAGGGTGATAAGGCTTCGTTGGATGTTATTGAGGAGACGGGTCGTTACCTGGGTATTGCCCTTATAAATATTATGCATGTATTAAACCCGGAGATGATTGTATTGGCAGGAGGTATGATCGGTTCCGGGGAATTATTGATGAATCCCATCAGGCAGATAACCACACAAAGGGCATTTGAGGCATCATATAAAGATACGAAAATCGTGTTTTCGCAGCTTGGAAACGATGCGGGGATTATAGGAGCGGCTGGATGTCTACTGAAAGAATTAGAAATTTTTGTATAATTGCACACATTGACCACGGGAAGTCTACCCTGGCGGATCGTTTGCTGGAAAAGACCCATACCATTACATCCAGAGAATTCCGCAACCAGATGCTGGACGATATGGATCTGGAGCGTGAACGCGGTATCACCATCAAGGCCAGTGCGGTTGCATTGAATCTCACGCGGGATGGCAAGGAATATAATTTAAACCTCATAGATACTCCGGGTCATGTGGACTTTAGCTACGAGGTTTCCCGGAGTCTTGGCGCCTGCGAAGGTGCGCTGTTGCTGGTGGATGCTTCCCAGGGTGTTGAGGCACAGACAGTAGCCAACGCCTATCTCGCCATGGAACACAATTTGGCGATTATTCCAGTCATTAGCAAGATCGACCTGCCGCAATCCCGACCCTATGATGTGCTCACGGAAATGGAAAAGACACTGGGGATTGATCCCAGTGAGGCACTCATGGTCAGCGCAAAGACCGGGGAAGGTGTTGATGAAATCTTCGGGGCTGTTATCAAACGCATCCCGCCGCCCAAAGGCAACTCCCATGCACCCCTGAAATCTTTGATCTTTGATTCGGTGTACGATGAATATCGCGGTGTTATTGTGTATCTGCGTATCTTTGACGGCTCTGTTAAGGTGGGTGACGAGATCTATATGATGAAAACAAAGAGCTCCTTTAAGGTGGAAGAGGTCGGCGTCTTCAAACCCAAGATGGTAGTCAAAGACTGCCTCTTTGCGGGAGAGGTAGGTTACTGCATTGCCAATATAAAATCCATTCGTGATGTTAAAGTAGGAGATACCGTTACTCATAACAGGGAAAGGGCAGCAGAGGCGTTGCCCGGGTATCGGGCGCCCATGCCCATGGTGTACTGTGGTGTTTATCCCGCGAATAATGCCGATTTTCATCTCCTCCGGGAGGCATTGGAGCGGCTGAGCCTGAACGATTCGTCATTTACCTTTGAACCTGAAACCTCGCAGGCGCTTGGATTTGGATTCCGGTGTGGGTTCCTCGGCCTCTTACACATGGAAATTGTCCAGGAACGCCTGGAACGTGAGAGCAATATTAATATTGTGCAAACTGCTCCCAACGTAACCTATGAGATAGTAAAAACCAATAAAGAGGTGGTTAAGGTTGATAACCCGGAAAAGGTTCCTCCGGTGAATGAAATCGAGGAATTCCGGGAACCGGTGGTGCGTGCCAGTTTTGTCCTGCCAACAGAATATGTGGGGACTATTATGCAGTTCGCTGAAGGACGCAGGGGGAGATATAAGAGCACCGATTATCTCAGTGAAAAGCGCGCGATACTTGTCTATGAATTACCATTAGCTGAGATTATCTTTGATTTTTTTGACAAGATGAAATCAGCCACGAGAGGTTATGGGACACTGGACTACGATTTTATAGGGTATGAGTCTGCAGACCTCGTAAAATTGGACATCCTGGTGTCAGGCAAGCGGGTAGATGCCCTTTCGACAATTGCGCATAGGAAAGATGCCGAGATTAAAGGTCGAAAGCTTGTTAAAAAGCTTAAGAATGAAATTTCACGACACCTCTTTGAGGTAGTTTTACAGGCGGCGATTGGAAGCAGGGTTATTGCCAGGGAATCGATCCGTCCCATTGCGAAAAATGTGACAGCCAAGTGTTACGGCGGCGATATTACGCGAAAACGAAAACTTTTGGAAAAACAGAAAGAAGGTAAAAAGAGGATGAAGTCCATTGGGAATGTGGAAATCCCACAAAAGGCATTCTTGTCTGTATTATCCGTTGATGAATGAGGTGGAGCGTGGCCGATATAAAAGAAAAACAAGCAATCCCCGGAGTGAACGAGAAGAAAAAAAAACATAAAGGTAAATTACGCGAAAATATCGAATCCATAGCCATTGCCGTCGCACTAGCCTTTGCTATTCGCTATTTCGTGGTAGAGGCATTTAAAATTCCCACTGGCTCAATGGCTCCAACCTTATTGGGTGAGCATAAAGATGTGAAATGCCCAAATTGCGGCTGGTTTTTTTATGCTGACCGCCAAAGTGAAGGCGCTACGTGTCCAAATTGCCAGGGTGAGATAAGTCTCTCTGCTTACTGTGACGTTTGCAACAGTAGAATCAAGTATAATTGGCCTGCATGGTTATGGCGGAAGGGACATTGCCCGCGATGTAAAACTGCAATCGCCTGGTCAAACCTGTCGAATCGGATTATCCATGGCGGGAATAGGATTGTGGTCAACAAATTTTGGTATAAGTTTAAAAACCCACAGCGATGGGACGTCATGGTATTTGTCTACCCACTGTATGATCTTAAGTGTAAAAATTGTTCCTCACAACTTCCCGATACGGAATGGAGCGAAGGCTTCCGCTGTCCACGATGTGGCTCGGCAAGATTTTCAAAGAAAAAGAAGAATTACATTAAACGGCTTGTTGGTTTGCCTGGTGAAAAGCTTCAGATCGTTAATGGTGATATTTATATCAATGATAAGATACAGAGAAAGCCTGATTCTGTGCAGAACATGCTATGGCTGCCAGCCTATGACAGTAATTATTTAGTAAAAGAAGAGGATGCCCCAGCATGGATAACCGACAGCGATGCATGGAAGATTAATAACGAGTCGCTTGCGCTGGATACTTTGTCCCAGGAAGGTTCTGGTGCATCTCTGGTGACATTTGGACGGAGTGTTTCCGATCAAAACGATTACAATAACAGGTCAGGTCGCAACGAAATGGGTGATATCAAGATTAGTTTTGATGTAACCCTCGTAAAAGGTTCCCAATCTTTGGAACTTGTCCTGGAAAAAAACGGCGATGTATTTACTGCTCGTATTCCTGCAACTGATACAGGCGGAAAAGGACTCCTGATGAAATCCGGAAATATCGCCTTGGAAAAGGATGTCCACTTACAAACCGGACAACGACACAAGATCGAGTTTTCAAATGTGGATCGTGTCGTATCCCTTTCGATAGACAGTAATAAAGTTTTCGTATTTGATTACGACGATGGGGAGATACCCGATCCGCGCCCGTTCGACACAGCCAAGATTCGTTTTGGCGGCATACAGGCCAATGCGACCTTTGAAAACATTAAGATTTTTCATGACATTTATTATACCAATCTCTCCGCTGGTACATGGGGAACAACCAAACCGGTTCAATTGGGGGAGAAGGATTATTTTATGCTTGGAGACAATAGCAGAAACAGTAATGATAGCCGCGTATGGAAGTTTGTTCCGGAAGAAAATATTGTGGGTAAGGCATTTTTTGTATTCTGGCCTCCGAATACTATTAAGTTTATAAAATAATTTATGAATTTACTAAGAGCAGAGGGACTAACAAAGTCGTACGGCAAGCGCACCGTTGTGAATCAGATTAGTTTTGAGGTTAATGACGGAGAAATTGTTGGATTACTGGGTCAAAATGGAGCGGGCAAAAGCACCTCCTTCAGTATGATTATTGGTGTTGTTCGTCCGGATAGTGGTCGCGTAATCTTCCAGAACGAGGATATTACCGACCTCCCCATTTACTTGCGTGCACGGAAAGGGATGGGTTACTTGTGCCAGGAAACATCGGTCTTCCAACGTCTCACGGTGGAGGAAAATATCCTTGCCATCCTGGAGACGCACCGATACAGTTCCGACGAAAAATACAAACGCCTGATCGAATTACTTACCGAATTTAACTTAAAATCTCTGTCAAAAAGCAAGGCGTTTACCTTATCAGGAGGAGAAAGAAGGCGGCTCGAAATTGCACGGGCGCTCGCCAGTTCACCCGCCATGATCCTCCTCGACGAACCGTTTACTGGTGTTGACCCCATTGCCGTCAGTGAGGTACAGGATATCCTCCTGAGACTCAAGAATAAGGGGATCGGTCTTCTGATCACCGACCACAATGTCCGTGAAGCCCTTAGCATTACAAATCACTCGTATATTATAAGCGAAGGAACGGTTGTTGCCAAAGGCACTACCCAGGAAATCCTGAATAATCCCATCGCACGCCAATCCTATTTAGGGGATAATTTTCCTACCAGTGAACATAGGTTAGCCGACTTTAAAGACATCAATAGCAAAAGGTCGAAAGACGCAGACCGGAAACCCATCATTCGCAAAGATACTACTATCAAGTAATATTTGCCATTCTGTAATTTTTAAGAACTCAGGGTTTTCCCAAAAGTCAAGGGCAGTGTTCATCATTTCTCGTTTTTTTACGTACCTTCGTCATTTGCGCTATGGACAAAGAAGAATTTCTTAGTGAAGACATTTTGACAGGTAAGATATACGACAGGACAGTTATCAAAAAACTGTTGTCGTATGTACTGCGTTATAAAGCATCAGGCTTGTTGTCTATCTTTATGGTGCTCATTACTACCGTTTTGTTTTTGCTTGGTCCGTATCTCTTTGGGTATGCAATTGATCATGGCATCAACAAGGGTGATAAGGCGTTAATATACAGGACGGCTTTAGCCATCCTTGGGATCGAAACATTACGGCTGATATTAGTCGTGGTGCAAAGTTATAATATTCAGGCCATTGGGCAGAAGGTCATGCTGGATGTGCGCATGGAGCTTTTTAGTCACGTCCAATCACTTCCCGTTTCTTTTTTTGATAAAAATCCCGTTGGAAGGGTCGTCACACGCCTGACCAACGATATTGCTGCCATAGGAGAACTCTTTTCAGCCGGTGTTATTGTGGTAATCGGAGACATCTTCATCATCATCGGGATATTTGTGGCTATGGTGATGCTCAACTGGAAGCTTGCCATTATCACAATTTCCGTCTTTCCCATCATCGTGGTGATTGCCCTCTGGTTCGGGAAACACATGAAGAATTCGTTTCGGGAGATACGGCGCAAGCTGGCACGCATCAATGCCTATCTTAATGAAAATATCACAGGGATGAAGGTCATTCAGCTCTTCAATCGGGAGAAAAAGAATTACAGCAAATTTGATGAGATCAATGATGACTATTTAAAGGAACAGGTCAAATATATCCGCTATTTTGCGGTGTTCCAGCCGGCAATAAACTTGGTGAGCGCATTGGCGATTGGGCTGGTGCTCTGGTATGGCGCCGTGAGGTACATGCACGGTTTTCTCACCCTTGGCGTCTTGGTGGCATTCCTGGCGTACATTCATGACTTATTTGATCCCATCCGGGATATTGTAGAAAAATACAATATTTTTCAAGGCGCTATGGCGTCATCCGAACGGGTATTCGGTCTCATGAAAGAACCATCTGAAGTAGATTATATCATCCCCAATCCTGGTAAGGAACTTTCCAGGAGGGATTTTAAAGGAGAGATAGAATTCCAAAATATCTGGTTTGCTTATAATGGCAGTGACTATGTATTGAGAGATATTTCTTTTCATATAGGGCCGGGACAATCAGTTGCACTGGTGGGGGTAACTGGCAGCGGGAAGACATCAATCGCAAGCGTACTGACGCGGCTCTATGAGATCCAAAAGGGTGCTATCTTGTTGGATCAGATTGATATCCGGAAAATAGAGAAGGTGGGACTGCGATACGTCGTTGGATTGGTCAGCCAGGATGTCTTTTTATTTTCAGGCACATTGCGAGACAATATTACCTTATTTAATCCCCTATCCGATTCGAAGATATTAGGGACCATCGAATCATTGGGGTTAATGCCCTTTATCGACCGCATGCCCAAGGGGCTTGATATGGAGGTTGCCGAGCGGGGAGCTAATCTTTCGGTAGGCGAACGACAATTTATCTCTCTCTCCAGGATCATTCTCTACGATCCACAGGTGATAATCCTTGATGAGGCAACATCCAGCATGGATCCCATCTCTGAAGTATTGATCCAGCATGCCATTCAAAAGGTCACACAAGGCAGGACGTCCATATTCATTGCCCATCGATTATCCACCATCCTGCACTGTGACAAGATTATTGTATTAAGCAAGGGCGAGAAGGTGGAAGAGGGAAGTCATGAAGAACTCCTCCGTTTGGGCGGTCTTTACAGCCAGTTATACAAGGTGTATATGAAGGAGGAGTTAATAGGGCATGCGTAATTATTCAAACTTTTGATGTGCTCGTTGGTTATTTCTATACAAGCGGATTTCATGCCATGTACAAATCCTTAGAAAATACTGAAAAGATCAGGATTCTTATTGGGATAAGCACAAACAAACAGGCACTAGAACTCATTCAAAAAGCAAAAACCAATCACCAACCATCTCTCCCATATTCCCACGCCGAAGTAAAAGAATAATTCGATCTGAAGCCCATCGACAAAGACTGTTATAAGGCAGGTGAGCAAATATCCCTGAAATGCGGAATAATTTTGATTGTCCCACCAGTATCATAATGCTATCATATTGATACTATTGCTTGGATAGAGATGGTATGTAATCCAAGTCTTCGGCTTTGAATATATCAAACCTAAAGGTTTTTGTTACAATGTGTAGTTAAAAAAATAACAGGGAGGATAAAAATGTCACAATTATTAATCAGAAACCTTGAAGACGAAACTATTGAACTACTGAAAAATCAGGCAAAACTGCATAACCGTTCATTACAGGGTGAGGTAAAGCAGATACTGGAAGAAAGTGTAAAAATGTCCATGAAGGATGCACGAATAAAAGCCAGAAAGATACGCGCAAGTTTTGGAAAAAAGATATTTTCAGACAGCGCAAATCTCATCCGCAAGGACCGTAACCGTTGAACAAATTTGTTGTAGATGCAAGCGTCGCTATTAAATGGTATCTGCCTGAAAATTTTAGCGAAGATGCTGATCGCCTGCTAAATCCATTTTTTGAATTGCTTGTTCCAGAACTTTTGTTTGCTGAAACAGGCAATATTTTATGGAAACGGGTAATGAAATCTGAATGTCCGTATGACAAGGCGGTAAAAATAACAAGGGCAATTGAAACCATGCCTTTCCAAATATGGGATACCAGAATTCTGGCCGAAGATGCCCTTAATGTAGCCTGTCGTGTAAAAAGAACATTTTACGATAGCCTCTATTTATCGCTTGCAGTAAGAAATGCATGCCAAATGGTTACAGCAGACCTTAAACTATACAATGCCATCAAAAGAACGCCATTCAAAACAAGTGTTTTATGGGTTGAAGACATACCTTGATTCTATTTGCTAAATGAAGACGACCGAGGCGAAGTCGCAGACCTATGAAATGAGCATTTCATAATTGACTCATCGGAGAAAAGGCCGGATATCGGTTACAGAGCAAAGCAAGGAGAAGAGTTGAGAGAAAAAGGCAAGACAACCGGCATTAAGAGCTGGCCGAAGGATGATCGGCCGAGGGAAAAGTTACTAAAGAACGGGGAGCGGTCGTTAAGCAACTCAGAACTTTTAGCGATTTTGTTACGCACTGGCATCAAAGGCAACAGCGCGATTGATTTGGCCAGAAAGATTTTAGATAAGTTCGGCGCCTTCCGCAATATGAGCCATACCGACATACGCGAGTGGAAAGAATTTAAAGGCTTAGGTCTGGCAAAAATCGCTCAAATCAAGGCCGCGCTTGAGATCGGGCGTCGCTATCGTGAGGACGAAGTGATCACTGGGAAGCAAAAGGTTGCCTCGGCCAAAGATGTCGTGAATATCGTCATGCCCCAAATGCGTGATTTAAAGACCGAAGTCTTCAAAGTGGTTTATCTCGATAGCAATAACAGGATTATTGTTATTGCGGATGCGGCCTGCGGCACAGTCGATCATGCTATGCCGATTGTACGGGAAATCATTCATTCAGCCTTGCAGAAGTTCGCGGCATCGATCATTTGTGTGCATAATCATCCCAGCGCGAATATAACACGGAGTAATGAGGATAAAAAATTCACCAAAGAGTTACGTGAGACCGAAAATATTCCTCTTAAAGAGACCATAGAAAAATATTTTCAACGGGAAGTTAAACCCTATGTGCCTGACGCATGGATTGACTACGACAAGATCAAGATTGGTTATGAAACCCTATGACAAGGCATTTTTATGTCTATGAACCGCCGAGAAAACTTGACGATATTGAGGCGGATATAAAAAGCCTTGAAGGCGAGATTGTAAGATTGTTAGGAGAGGTAACGAAATGAGAAAACAAATAAAACCTGTTAGGTCAAAAACCAGCGCTGATTCTGCCCTGCTTAAGGAGATTCGTGCGTTGATTATGGCCGCTCGGAACGCTGTTGTCAGAAATATTGATACGGTTCAGGTTTTGACTAACTACGAAATTGGACGCCGTATTGTAAGCTCATGAGCAAAAAGGTTTAAGCCGCGCTGAATACGGCAAACAGATTCTTGCCGCTCTCTCCTCACATTTGACCCGAGACTTCGAGAATAGTTTTTCACTTACAAAT
>JAUQXU010000355.1 GCA_030837935.1 Candidatus Brocadia sp. | reverse complement strand
GAAATCCCACAAAAACGACACTGCATTCAGAACGCCACAGGTTATGCTTTAAATGATGCCGAATGCGACCTCCCTCACACATCCCGCTGGCAGAAATGATCACCGCATGGCTTTGAATCTTATTTATTTCCATTGAATCCTCGACCGACTCTGTAAACTTTAACGTTAGTCCGTTTTTAGGAAACTTATCATTTTTTATAAGTTCTAAAGTCTCTCTGTCCAGGCATTCCGGATGTTTTAATGTTATACGCGTAGCCTGCGAGGCCATGGGACTATCCACGAAGACCTGAAGACGATTTAGTTTCCCCTCTCTGGACAATTGATTCAAGATATAAAGGATATCCTGGGTGCGCCCCACGGCAAAGGCTGGAATAAGCACATTACCGGCCTTTTTTATGGCTTCTGTAATTACCCGGGTGAATTCGTCAATAGTTTCCTGTATACCTTTATGCCTTCGGTTACCAT
Organism: Candidatus Brocadia sp.; assembly: GCA_030837935.1. Classification (GTDB taxonomy): domain Bacteria; phylum Planctomycetota; class Brocadiia; order Brocadiales; family Brocadiaceae; genus Brocadia. Next base: position 1,266 of record JAUQXU010000355.1, on the reverse strand, counting down.
ACGTTGATTCAATGAAGACATAATCCCCTTCTTCAATGAACGTTGGGTTTTTAATTAAAGGCAGATTTGCTTGACCGAGGTCGCCGGAGAAGACCAGCTTCTTTCCCGCCGGATCATCATTTACCCATAACTCAACAATGGCAGAGCCAAGGATATGACCCGCATCCTGGAATCTTACCTTTATTCCGTTATCCAGATCTATTGTTTCATCATAGTTAACCCCTTGAAAATACGTGATACTATCGGCAGCATCCTGGATGGTATACAGGGGCTTTATTGGGGGTTTCCCTGCCCTGATTCGTCTTTTATTTTCCAACTCCGAATCACGTTCCTGTATATGGGCTGAATCCAACAATACGACACCACACAAGTCAACTGTGGCGCGAGTGGCAAGTATCCTGCCTTTAAAACCGTCCTTTACAAGTTTTGGAATGAGACCTGAATGATCTAAATGTGCATGAGTTAATAGCAAATAGGTAATTTCTGACGGTTTAAATGGAAATGGTTTGGCATTCCTTTTTTCATTGTCCGCAGTCCCTTGAAAGATGCCGCAATCAATCAGGAGGCTAGCTTTTTTTGTCTGAATATAATAACAGGAACCGGTGACTGTTCTGGTTGCGCCAACAAATTTGATTTCCATACTTCGTGTCCAATGGTATTAGAGTTGCTGCGAAATAGCCGCTATTCGCGATATAATATTACCCTGTAAAAACATCTTTTTTTTGTAAGTTTTTTAAGCAGCATTTTTCATATTCATGGGAAGATACTTCTTTTTTATCGTAAGAGATGCGCCTAAAATACGATATCCCTTTTCAGTAACTTTATACCTCGTTGAACGGGGTATTTTCGATATGAGTCGATGCGCTCGGAGTTTTCTTATTATTCTCGTTGTTTTTGAACTCATCTGTTTAAGTTCTTTTGCTGATTTTGTATCACCGAACAATTGTTTTTTCAAATCTTTATTTCTAAAACCATTCATACTGTGAGAACCGTCCAGAATGGCTTCAAATACCTTGGTCGCTTCCAGAGATAACGGATTAAATCCGGAATACCGATTCTGCCCGTCCTGGACAGGTTGAGCAAGTTGCTCCAGCTCTCTTACACAATCGTTCAGTGGTACGACAGCAGATAGTCCCCCCCAAATAACGCTCTTAAGACACTCCATTTGTCATACATCTTGAGAGAATTTTTCTTCATGCGGTGTTTGATGCGAACCCCTTGTGGTCTCTTTTTCGTATCCGTTATAATCTCGCCTTGAAAATTACC
>JAUQXU010000354.1 GCA_030837935.1 Candidatus Brocadia sp. | reverse complement strand
GGTTTTCATGAGTTTTACCTGCCATTCGGCAACTTTCACATCCAGTTTCTTTTCCCACTTTTCAATCAGTTCAGGAATTTGCCTTTTAAGTTGAACCCGATACCATTCGTTCATTATTTCATGCCGTTTGGCAATGGTTGTTTCAGGTCTTGTATATAAATCTATATATGTTTTGCTTCTTAAAATTATTTTGGGAGGTTCATCCACTTCAATTACATTCAACAAATATCTTGTGCCCTGATAATAATGGCTTTCCCTGTTTTTATATTCTCTTGGCGAGAGTCTTTCCTGTCTTTCATACTCTCGTTGATTCCGTCTTATCCAACCTAATTTTGAAATGGCAAATAAACGAATGGTTTCCTTATTTACACACAACGGTACGGCAATACGAACTCTGCCTGTTGGTGGGTAAACAGCCAGATGTATGTTCTTTATGCCTTTACGAACGACATCAATTTTAATACTGCTTATGGTGATTTGCTCCATTAATAATCCTTCTGGTTTTTCACCAATTCAATGATGTATGCCACGTCAGGCTCTTTTATTTGAAAGGTATCCAGAACTTCCTTAATTGCATACTCTACTTCACGTGTCTTAATTTTATTATCTCGCCAAACATCTTTTTTCGTTGTCATAATTTTATGGTCTAATTCGATTGCCAATTCCTCATTCTTACCCAGGTTGTCATACAATGCTCTTTTCGCATTTGTATCGAGTGAAGCAGGATATTCCGTTGTCGTGTTTGGCTTTTTAACCTTTCTTGAAAGGGCAATGATTTCATTCAAATACTTTTCGTACTCCAAAGTTGATTTTTTTCTCATTTTTATTAACTCGTCCAAAAGCACACTCATTTTCTCGTAATACATAGGGTTGGTTGGACTTTCCTCAATGATTACCCTCCTCAAGTTGTTTTCAATGGTTTCTGCCATTGCATCCTTGTTGCTTCGTATGTTTTCAGGCACATCTTTGAGGGCGTCTTTGCCTTTCTCCACCAACAATTCCACTAAACTCAAATCATCAAAGTTGGCTAACATGCGGCTCTCTTCTGCGCCGATGTAACTGTCTATCAAATGGCGCATGGCTGGTTCGTATTGCTTCAAATCAATATAATCACCACTGGCTAACTGAATTTCTTTTCGCAGATTCTCAAAGTGCTTAATGTCGTTTTTGATGTGTGCGGTTTCCTTAACGGTAAAACCTGCTTCTTTCATTTCATCGGCTATGTTGGCATACGCCCGAATGTGTGCAATGGTAAGCTTGTATAAGGCAACTCGTCTTGGTTCGGTATCTTTTAGCTCGTCAGGGTTTTCTGTGTTCTTGCCACAGAAGTAACGAATGTGAGCCAATGTGTCTTTCGGTGGTTCAACCGGCTCGCACAGCGCTTTAATGGCTTCCAATGCTTCATCCAGGCCTTCTTTGCCTTTCTTCAACCGGTCTTTCAATAAGCCTTCGACATCCGATTTTTCATAAGCATCAAAGGCCCCCGATGTGTAATCTTTGAAGGCATGTTTCAGACTGTCAAACAAATCCATGTAGTCTATGATATACCCGTAGTCTTTATCCTCGCCATCCAAACGGTTTACACGGCACACCGCCTGAAATAAGCCATGGTCTTTCAGATTTTTATCAATGTATAAATAGGTCGCCGGAGGGGCATCAAAGCCGGTAAGTAGTTTGCCTACAACAATGAGCAATTTCATTTGGGCAGGTTCTTCTACAAATTTTTTCTTTACCTCTTTCTCGAACTGCTCTACCTTATTGATGGCGGTATCGGGGTCTTCGTTAAAATAATGCGCCAGCATCTTTCGGTAAATCTCAAAACGCTGTAATTTTTCCGTATAACCTTCGCCTGTTTCCTCGCCTTTGATGTCGGCATGGGTCGGAACGAAGGAAGTAATGATGGCGCAATTTTTCAGTCCTGCATTTTGAAACAGTTCATAATAACGGCAGGCGTTGTAGATACTGTCCGAAACCAATAGGGCGTTGCCTCTGCCGTTTTGCAACCGTTCTTTTTTCTCCATGTCCATCATGATGTCAATCACGATTTTCTCTAAACGGGATTTTGAACTGAACACCTTTTTCAACGTTCCCCATTTCTGTTTCAGTTCGGTTTTGACAAACTCGGTAAGTCCACGGGTTTTCAGTTCAAACCATTCGTCTATCTTTTCAAGGGAAGTGATTTTTTGCTCGACATCTCTGGCTTCATAGCGCAAATCCAATACTACTTTGTCATGAACAGCTTCATCAAATTTGTAGGTGTGAATGTATCTGCCAAAGACTTCCAGACTGGTTTGCTTGTCTGCTTTCAAAAGCGGTGTTCCGGTAAAACCGATGAATAAGGCATTGGGCAAAAAGCCTTTCATGGCATCATGCAGCTTGCCTGATTGGGTGCGGTGGCACTCGTCCACAAATACATAGATGTCGCCTTTGGCTTTGAAGTCGGTTGGAATGCTTTTTTTCAATTCCTGCAAATAGGCATCCACGTCGCCTTCCTCTTTTCCGCCAAACTTATGCACCAGAGAACACAAGAGCCAGGGCGAATTGTCGTTGAGTTTGTTCAGTAAATCTTTCCCGCTTTTGGTCCGATATATCTTTTCGGAAACACCGTTGTAAACCTTTTCAATTTGCTCGTCCAGTTCTTCACGGTCGGTAATGATAAGCACCCTGCCGTTGGGATTGTATTCCCTGATCCATTTGGTAAGCCACACCATCGTCAAACTCTTTCCGCTTCCCTGTGTATGCCAGATAATACCGTCTTCTCTGCGCTTAATAAAATCCTGTGCGGCTTTTACCCCAAAATACTGATTTGGCCGGCACAGTTTCTTAATGCCGCGGTCATACACAATAAAATCGTACAGCAGTTCAATAAAGCACTCTTTGTTGAGCAGTTCCACAATGTTTTTATCCAAAGGATAACCATATTGGGCGGCTCTGTCTCTGACGGGTTTGGTGAGTTGCAACAGGTAGGCATCGTTTTTATTGATGTCTTCGCCGACTTCTTTCCATTTCCAAAAGTAATTTTCTTTGGTATCAATGGCGCCGTAAGCGATGCCTTCAATGTCGTTTCCTGCCATTACATACTGAATAGTAGAGAAGAAAGGTTTGATGAAAATATGTTTCTGGCTGTCTAAATTTTGGCGGATACCCTCGGATATGGAAACGGTGCTTCGCTTGAGTTCCAAAATGCCCAATGCGATACCATTTACATACAGCACAATGTCGGGGCGTTTCTTGTGAATACCCTTTATGGTGACTTCATCTGCAATGGCAAAATCGTTTTTCAGCGGGTTTTTCCAGTCAATGAGCCAAACAGTCTCTTTGTTTTGCCCGATTTCGGATTGCACGTTTACGCCATAGCGAAGCATGGAATAGACTTCTTTGTTTACATCATACAGCGATTTGCTTTGGTCATTGGCAGCTTTGCCCAATTCGTACAATGCCTTGCCTATCAGGTTTTTGCTATAATCTTTTTTGATGAGCCAGGCAATCAATATTTCTTCTTCGACGTTGCCGTTATTTTCCCGTTCTTCCCAATTACCCAGATAACGATACTTCAACTCGTCCTGGAATAAAGCAACCACACGGTTTTGGGTTTCACGTTCTTTTTTGCCGATGTTGCTCATGGTATTTCCTGTTTAAAGAATTTATCTTTTTCCCATTTTTCGTGATTGGTTCTGATATAATGTTCAATTTTATGGTATTCATCATCGTTGCGGACGATGTGGTCATGAAAACGGGATTGCCACACAGGCATTTTGGGCGTGTTGCGAAATTCGTTGATGCGTTTAGTTGCGGATGATTTGAATCCCGCCACAAACGACGAAATGGATCGGGGCGAACGATAGGCAATTCCCGCGTTCGTAGACGCTGACGTTTGTAGAGACGCACGGCCGTGCGTCTCTACGGCGGCGGGTATGGTGGGTGGGGCAGGATTTTCAATTCGCACAATGGCGTGCAAATGGTTGGGCATCAATACAAACGCATTACAAAACAGTTCCTCCCGGATTTGAAACGATCGTTCCCATTCCTGCAAAATGATTTCGCCAATGGACGATGGCTGCATTTGTCCGTTGCTGATTTTGCCAAAAATACATTCCTGATGCGCGGTGCAAATGGTGATGAAATAACACCCTCGCCATGAATAATCCCACCACGGTGCCCGTGCCGATGGTATGCGGTAGGTATTTTTGAATTTTTCCATTACACCAACCTGATTTTCCCGGTTAATAAATTCTGCATCATACCCTGCTTTAGCATTTTGTATTTCTCCAATTTCTTTTCCAGGGCTTCTATTTCGGCATCCATATCGGAAAGGATTTGGCCGATGTGGGTTTGTTCTTCAATTTTTGGAAGAGGAATTTCGATATTTACTAAATCTCTCGTATAAATTGCAGCAACACTTGTTGTTCCAGTCGCAATATCTTTCAGCCTTGAAAGGGAATATTGAGTATTGAGCATATAATTCATAAAAAAGTTTGAAGACACAAATTCTGGATTAAATTCCAACCTCATCAAATTTGAATTAAAATATGCTTCTTGCAACTCGTTACGCCAAATGGATACTTTGCCGACTAATTCAAGAGTATTTCTCGTATTAAATAACAGATCACCATATTTTAATCTGTCTTTTTTTTCTGCTTTATAGTTTTCAATAATATATTCAATCTTATTAGTTGAGATAAAACTCCGCTGAATATTGCCCATTTTTATAAGTGGAAAGGCTGTGCATTTTTCGCTATTTGGGTAATTTCCACCGAGTTGAGCGCTTTTTAATATCTCTCCCAACCTCTTCACTTTCCACCCCACTTTCGGCCTCAGCAACTCCTGCATTGCCCCTTGCTTGATGTTTCGCTTTTTGGCAATGAGTTTTTCTAATTGGGTAATGAGTGCATCGGCATCGTTTAAGGCGGTGGCAATGGCGGTTTGCTCGGCTTTGGTAGGGGGAAGGGGGATTTGGATAGATTTGATCTGCCCAAAATTCAAGCCCTGGCGATTACCACCTGCTTGAAAATTAGATATTTGTTTTTGTCCTAAAAAAGACATCAAAAAATAGTTTAGAAATCGTGGTTCTGTTTTATCTTCATCAACTCGTATAATGCACACATGCTGGTTTACATTTCCTTTTAAAACTCTATTGTCAGCCATTGCGCTTCTACCAATAGACGCTCCAGTAATATTTAGAAAGACATCATTTTCTTGTATCTCAGTAGAATTAAAAGTATTGTGTGTGTTATCATCAATAAATGCGATATCGTCAAGTATTAAAGTTCCCCACCCAACATTCTGGCTTCTAAGAAAGGGACGCCCTTCTTTTTTATAAACTCTTTCACCACCAGTTGGGGTAATACCGCTACCAACCTTAATTGAGAAGTCTTCAATTTTCTTGACTTCCCAATCCCTCGGAATAATTCCCACTTCCGTCTGCTTATATCCTTCAGCTATCTTACTCATCGCTGCCCCCTGAAAGTTCCGCTTCGATTTCTTCAATGCTCGGCAGGCTGGACTTCAGGTTGTCAGGCAGGGAGCGGGTCAGTTCGTACTCGGATATGCCGATGGGTTTATGCACATCCCGCAAGGCATACTCGGCAAGGATTCTGTCTTTGGTCTGACACAAAATAAGCCCAATCGTAGGCTGGTCGGTCTGGTGTTTGAGAAGGTCATCGACTGCGGAACAGTAGAAATTCATTTTGCCTGCGTATTCCGGTTTAAAATCCCCTTTTTTCAGTTCAATCACGATAAAGCAGCGCAGTTTGAGATGATAAAACAAAAGGTCAATATAAAAATCCTTATCGCTGATGGTCAGTTGATATTGTCTCCCGACAAAAGAAAATCCTGCACCAAGTTCAAGCAGGAATTTTTCAAGATGTTTTATCAGTTCCGTTTCCATCTCGCGTTCATTAAAAGGTTCTGTCAGTGTGAGAAAGTCAAAAATATAGGGGTCTTTCAATGACTGCCGGGCAAGGTCTGACTGCGGGTCAGGCAACGTAAGACTGAAATTCGATACCGCCTTTCCCTGCCGTAAGTGTGCGCTACTTTTAATCATCAAACCCAAAGTGTCCCTGCTCCATCCGTTTTGAATAGTCTGTTCCATATACCAGAAACGGCTGGATAGGTCTTTAACCCTTTCCATGAGCAGGATATTGTGACCCCAGGGGATTTGGGCAACAAGCCGTTGCACAATTACCGAATGTTCATTTACGGGTAATTGACCCACAGCTTGTGGCACTTTTAAAACATCTTTATTTTCAGGCTGCTGCAATTTTGCAACAGCCTGTTGCAAAATTGCAGGGTCTCCGTACTCGCGGGCAAGGCGAATCATATATCCGATATTCCGCTCAGAAAACCCTTTTACCTTTGGCAGTTCATTACGAATATCCTTTGCCAAACGTGGAATCACTCCAGTTCCCCATCCTTCATGTTGCTGCCTTTCATAAATCATCCTGCCTACATCCCAATACATGGCTATCATCTCGGCATTTGCGGAAAGCGTTGCTTTTACCTGCGCCTGGCGAATGCGGGTTTTAATGTCGCTTAATAAATTGCCGTAAAGCACAAGGCTGGTTCTATTATTTTTTACTTCCATACAAACCCCATACTTTTCAGGTGACTGTTTACCTTTTTCTCCAACACATCCACTTCGTTAGTTAAGGTGGGCAAGGTGGCTTCATACCGTTCTACCAGTTCCTTAATGCGTTGGGTCAGGCGGTGGCTGATGTTGTCCATTTCGGTGCGGATGCGTTGCTCCATATTGTGCATCCATTTCTTGTCCACCACGATGTTTTTTGTTTCATCAATGCTTAGTTTTGGATATTGGGCAATCACCTTCTTTTCCACATCGGTTTTGGCAGCTTTTATTTTGGCCTGCACTTCGGCTTCCTGTTCTGTCAGTTTCAAATATACCTTCAATATTTTTATTTCTTCCTTGTCCTCAATTGTCCATTGTTCATTATCCATTGTCAATTCTTTAAGGCGTTTCTGCAAATTGCCTTTGCTTATCTTGCCTTTGTCGTCAATGGCATTGGCAAGCAAACCGTCTTCGCCTCCGTGTTCTTCCCGCAGTTCTTCCATCCTGGCGTTCAGGGTTTCGGCTTGAGCCTCCAAATCATCAATGGCTTTTTGCTCTTTGGCAAAATATGCCTGAACGATTAAAGCAGGTGGTATCAGTCTGCCTTCCAAGCCTTCAATGCCAGCCACTTGTTTCACCACTTCCTTATCGCCCTTTTTTGTCTTCTTCTCAATGCGTTTTACCTCATTGCCTGCCTTCCAGCCATCGGCGGCAAGTTCGTACATATCGTCCTGCATGGTTTTCGCCCAATAGTCCATCAGGTGCTGATACATGGCGTATTTGTCGGTCAATTGTTTGCCTGTGTAATGCTTCAAGAGGTCTTCAGAAATCATGTATATCTCCTGCTTGGGATGAAAACCTTTGTTTAAAGCTTTGGTGTAAGCGGTGGTTTCTTTTTTCCATGTGTCAAACACGGCGTTCATCTTTTTGCTGAAGGCGGTAAACTCCGGATGGTGGAATATGGTGTTTTTAATTTCCTCCTTAACTATGCACAAAGCCGAATAGTTTTTCCGTTTGCTTGGTTTGAACAAAGCGCTTTTCAATGTGGGATACACCTCCCAGTACTTGCCCAAATCGTCAATATCGCGGTTGGGAATATCGCCCAGCAAATGGGCTTCAATGTCTTGTAAATCCTCCGCTTCCTGGCTGTCAATGTATCGGGGGATGTTCAGGTTGTAATCGTTCTTCGGGCCGGCAATTTCCGAAATGGGAATGATGCGTGAATATTTTGGTATTTCGATGCGGTTGTTGAAGGTGTCCACAATCTTGTGGATATCCTGCTCCCGTAGGCGGTTTTTGTTGCCATCTTTAATAAAGCCCTTGCCCGCATCAATCATGAAAATATCTTTGCGGTTTTGGGCGTTTTCTTTATCAATGACGATTAAACAAGCGGCAATGCCCGTTCCGTAAAACAAGTTGGGCGGCAAACCAATAATGCCTTTGATATAACCCTTTTGAATAATCTTCTTGCGAAGATCGGCCTCAGTATTGCCACGAAACAACACACCCAATGGCATAACAATACAACCCTTGCCTTTTGATTTCAGCGATTTAATCAGATGTAAGAGAAAAGCAAAGTCGCCATTCTTTTTGGGCGGCAGGGCATCGTATCCTTCAAAACGTTTATAACTATCGTTGGCGGGGTTCCATCCATTCATCCAGGCCTTGTGGCTAAAAGGCGGATTAGCAACGGCATAGTCAAAGTGTTTGAGTTCGCCCGTGGACTCGTCAGTAAACCGAGGCGATGCCAACGTATTTCCTTGCACAATTTCAGAGGCAGGGTTGCCATGCAGCCACATATTCATAACTGCCAGGGCGCGTGTGGCGTTGTCGTTTTCCTGTCCGTAAATGGAAATTGATTTGCCGGCTTCATCGGCTACTTTTAGCAGCAAAGAACCCGACCCGCAGGTGGGATCATATACCGTGGTTTGTCCGGTGGCGTTATGCGGATTGATGCCAATCACTTTTGCCATACTGCGGGAAACTTCGGCAGGTGTATAGAATTGACCTTTGCTCTTTCCGCTTTCGGTAGCAAAGTGCCGCATCAGGTATTCGTAGGCATCTCCCAAAATGTCGTCACCCTCTGCACGGTTACTGCTGAAATCCAGTTCTGGCTTTTCAAAAATTTCAATCAGGTTGCTCAGTCGGTCAACCTTCTCTTTGCCTTTTCCGAGTTTTTCATCATCGTTAAAGTCGGCAACGGTGATAACACCGGTCAGGTCGTTGGCTTTGGCAAGTTCTCCAATGATTTTATTGATTTTGTCGCCAATGTCTGACTGTCCTTTCAGCTTCACCATATCTCTGAAACTGCCGCCTTTGGGAATATCCACCAAAGCGCCACCTTTGTCGGACACATATTTCATAAACAACAAAACCAATACATAGTGTCTGAACGAAAACGCACTTTTTGTAAAAGTGCGAGGGCGATTTTTTCCTTACCAAGAGATCATTTTAAAATTTGAGGTTGGGTTTTTGCTGAAAATACGGTTCTTTTACACGTTTCCCTTGTTTTCCCCTT
>JAUQXU010000353.1 GCA_030837935.1 Candidatus Brocadia sp. | reverse complement strand
CACGTCGATAGACGTGCACGGAGACGGCAATATTTACCCCGCAACCGTTTATCAGGTGGAAATATCTTGCTATGATTGTCACGGAACACCTGGAAAATACCCCTGGGAACTTTCTATAGAATATGGCACACCGGTAACCCTGGAAGGCGATAGAGGGATATTTAAGGGTGGAATCAGAGAATATCTCCTTACGTCAAGAGGTAATGTGAAGGCAAATTGGATAAAGGAAGGAGAAAAGGCATACGTAGTGAGTAAGTGTACGGGCAAAAAGCATGAAATACCTTTACTCAAGGATATAACGTTACACGACACCTTCAAAACCCAACAGGGCAAGGTTGCCATGTCAACTATTCACAAACATATAGAAAAGCTGGAATGTTACGCCTGTCATGCAACGTGGGCGCCACAGTGTTTTGGATGTCACATGACAAGTCTTGTCGCAAGAACCTGTGAGGATTGTCACACAAACCCCAAGTCCATAGGGTATGGTACAGGCAATTCCAGGAGTGCAGAAAAGCTTCTGGGTGATAAACCCCTGTTCCAGGACTTGTCAGCAGGTGTATATGGGGATATTCCTAATGCAATGACCGGGAGGTGGCAGACTCCGGGGATAAAAGATTTTCCCTATGCACTGGATCAACTGGTCGTAAGAAGCGGAAAACAGATTCAAAATATGCCAATCCCTGAAGACAGGCCATTAAATCAGGAAGAGCGAAATCTTGTTGAAAGGGAGGGGTTATGTATGGGATGTCATAAACATCATGGAACGCCTGAATGGGATAAGATTGTAGAAAAATACGGAAGGGCAGAGACAGCCGAGCAACATGAGAAGATGGTTTCTGAGGCAATTAAGAGCCTTATGGAGAAGAGCAAAGGACTTTGATCAATACCGCTAGAATAGCTGTATTGACTTAATCTTAAAAGAAGGAGTATTGCTATGAAAGTACTGGGTGTTTCGGGTTCTCCTATTTACGACAGTAACACGGACAGGGCGTTAAAAGTAGCCCTGGAAGCCACAGGTCTTGAAACAGAGTTCGTAAAACTTGTTGAGTATAACATCAATCCATGCAGGGCATGCATCGGTTGTTTGGATACGAATACCTGTGTGAATACGGATGATGACGGAATCTTCCTGGCAACAAAGGCAAAGGAAGCCGATGCCCTGATTATTGCCTGTTACACACCGTATTCTTCCATAGACTCGCGAACGAAGGCATTTATTGAGAGACTTTATCCTCTTCGTCATCAGCGCGGGTTCATGGCAGGAAAGCCGGGAGGCGCAATCGTTACCTGCGCAATTCCTGCCACAAATAAAGCATTGCCACCCGCTTGTGATATGGCAATAAATGCAATCATGTTTTATATGATGGAAGAAGGGATGAATTTTATAGGCGCAGTAAAAATATTGGGAAACGTCCCTTGTATTAAATGCGGTTATGGGGACGAGTGTAAGACATCCGGTATCAAAATGATCTATGGGAATGAAGCTACCGTACAATCGGTCGGTGTAAATACGTTTGAGGAGCAACAGGATGCTTTTGATACCGCAAGGGAGTTGGGTAGAAGGATAGCAAGTGCGCTCACAGTAAAAGGAAAAATATTTAAGTCAGATCCTTAATTTGTAAAACAATCCCACTTGACATTAAATACTATGTACGTAATATACTGTCACCATCAACACCATCAAAAAAACATTACGACAAAGGCGAACCCTGAGTGATCGGGGGACGCAAAGTAAAGGGTCTTTAAAAGCGGTTTAAACGGAGTAAACGGTTTAAGCGGCTCAAAAGAAGATAGCCTTACTGCCGAAGATGTTGGAAATATCTTTGCAGTAAGGCTTTTTTGTTTTGTGGGAATAAATCTTGATTATTATTTGTCTTTAACACCATAAAAACCAAAATAAAGAAATTAATAATACAAAGGAGTGGTTATTTAAAATATTAGTGAATACTTTTATCAATAAATATAGGAAAGACAAAGCGGAACCATCGCTGGTTGATTTTGATAGTATAGAATCCTTCCATGAATCGATAAAAGAAGAGGTTTTAATGTCCCCAGATGCAGAAAATGAGGCAGCATTCAAGGAAGTGCTCGACGCAGATGTGAAAAAGGCACTGGAAGAATTACCTGAGGATTTTCGGATGGCGATTTTACTTTCGATCGTAGAGGGTTTTTCTTACAAGGAGATTTCAGAAATGATTAACTGCCCCATCGGGACAGTGATGTCCAGGATCTATAGGGGGAGAAAGATGCTAAAGGAAAAATTAACCGGTTATGCAAAAAAACACGGTTATGAAAAAGATTAAAAATGAATTGCAATAATGTCAGAAAATATTTTTACGCCTTTCTCGATAGCGAACTCGATGTGGAAAAGAATATCGAGGTTCTTGCACATGTTAATATGTGCCATGTATGCGGCCTGAAAATAGAAAAGGAAAGGTTGCTTCAAGAAAGAGTGAAAGAAACTGTTTGCAAGGTAAAAGCCCCTGCATACCTTGTGCAAGAAATTTTGAGAAGTGCAGAAGGAGAACCAAACTTCTTCGACTTATTCAAGAAGAATTTCATGTTTCGAAATAAAGTAGCGCTACTTTCTGCCATAGCAACGGTGATAATTCTTATCGTTGGTTTTTTTATAATGCAAACTCATACTAATTCGCTTTCAAACATTAAATAAACATGCTATACTTCCTTCGGAGGTTAAAACTTTTAAAGGAGGGCATAGCCATGAGGCATATCACTATTGTTGGCCATTTGAAGCCGGAAGAAATAAAGGAGCGAA
>JAUQXU010000352.1 GCA_030837935.1 Candidatus Brocadia sp. | reverse complement strand
TTAAAAAATGTTATAGGTTTATTATGCCTGTGAAATCGTATGATGATAATAATCGCAGAGGCAATGAATAAGGCGGACAAGATGAATGAGAGGCTGAGATACCGAGAATAAGGTACACAATAATCTGCATTCAGATTGAGGGGTATGAATAAAAGTTTTATATATGATGCAACAACCTTTGTCATGGTAACAACATTCGTTGGTGAAACGTTAATCGTTTTAAAGGTATTTTTAAATACAATGAACCGTATAAAAAGATAAAAGCCGGTAATTGCAATATATCCACCATAAAAGAGTACCCGCCTGGCTACCCCTATTAATCTGGGTGAAATGGATAATGCCTTCATTGAATCCTGGCGAAAGTATAAAAGATCGAATAAAACGAGAAGGATGAGCAGTGTAATCGCCATCTCCTTTGAGAAGAGAGCCAGGCAATAAGAGGCACAGGAGAGGAAGTAGTAAAAGATAAGTTGTGCATTTTTTTGTTGTAAAGAATTTTCTTTTTGGGAGAACGGCATGCGCACTTTTATAAAGAATATAAATGCAAGGAGGAAGAATATAGAAGCAAGGATATCTTCCCGATAGCAAACAGCATTTACTGTTTCTGTAAGAATGGGATGGGATAAGAGGAATAATGTGGCGAATAGGGAGATGGTATGGTTTTTACAGATATTAGTTATGAGACAATAAAATAAAAACACGTTGACGGTGTGCAGTATGATATTGGTGAGATGATAACCAAGTGGATTGAGGTTCCAGATGGCGTAGTCGATAAAATATGTGAGCGTTACAACAGGACGATAACTTAACTCCCCTGAAAGGAGTAAATAATTCTGCTGAAACAGTTTTGGTAAATTTCCCAGGGATTTAATAAGGTAATTCTCTGTAATGATATAAACATCATCATAAACAAAGGTGTTTGACAGGGAGTTTATGTACAAGAGTACTGAAATAAAAATAATGAGGGGTAGGAATTTTTTTAAATACATCTGTTTCATGATTTAGCCTTTTTATGGTAAACAGAGAGAGGATTTAACCACAAAGGCTCAAAGAACACAAAGGAAAAAGTTCAAAGAAGGATTATAAATAGGTAGGAAGATGATACGGCTACAATGTGTGTTCTGAAGAGTATTTTCCCAATTGTGTGTTATGTAAATACGGCAGTTATTTCTTGACTCTGGTTGGAGTCGGGAATAAACTCATACCATAACGAAAATTAGTCTGATGGTGGATATAGGCTTTTCCTTGTCAATTTTTCAAATAGAAATTTTCGGCAGGAAATTTTTCCGCCGATGTTTCTCCATTCAAAAATACAAGGCCAGCTGAAAATATATATGATATTTCAAGATTCCTGATACGGGGGAGGTTATTATGGCGCGTTACCAAATTTGTGCTGAGAGCGATATCCCGGTTGGCGAAATGAAGGAGTTCGCTGTGAATGGCGAAAGTTTATTGGTCTATCATCTCGAAGGCGGTTTCTATGCAACGCAAAGTCGTTGCACTCACCTCTTCGGTCTCTTACAGAAAGGCAAGATTATTGATGGGAATAAAATCCAATGTCCGTGGCATCATTCTTGTTTTGATATTCAAACGGGGGAGGTCATTGAATGGGCTAATTATCCGCCTGGAATCCAATTACTGAATATTGTTCGTAAAGAAAAGGCACTCAAGACCTATAAGGTGACAGTCGAAGACGGCAAGTTGTTTGTGGATGTCTAGGCATGGGGTTTTAGGCTATGGAGCGAATACGCGTTTCTAATCCACAGGTACACTATCAAGTTATTCAACGGTATGCCATTTCAGGTGCACCTCTATTCATTATGGATTTAAATGTGATAGCAGGATATATGCCGTAGGGATACAGTGTGCCGTGTTCCTACTCTTTAAAAGGTAAAGGAGGTAATATGTATGGAATATCAATTCTTAACTGATACATACGAAACCGAGCGAATGAAGACGCTGAGCGTCTGGAGTATGTTTAAGGATGAAGATATGCGTGTACGCCCGTGTCCGCACGACAGGCGCGGAAGAAATGCTCTGGAGCATATGGTGCACCAGTGTATGAGTGAAAATATTTGGTTTCGCAACATGCTGGAAATCGATGTTGGTGCTCCACCCTTGCCGAAAGAAGAGACCCGTTTGGAATTTATAAGGCGCTATGCGGAGGATTCTGGGAAACGACTTGCAGCCTTGCAAAAGACAGACAAGGTCTGGTGGGAAAAGGTGGTTCCTTTCTTTGACGTAAAGCGTTCAAAGGCATGGATTATAACCAGAAGAATTGCCCATTCAGCCCATCACCGGGGGCAATTGACGGTGATGCTACGCATGCTGGGACGCGAAATTTACAGTACATATGGTCCTTCCGCAGATACCGGCGGCTTGATGATAAATAATGCGCCAACAATATATCCTTACCAGAGCATAGAAGCGCTTATTGAAGGGGAATCAAGGGGCGGAGCTAAAGCCTCGTTACCAGGACCTGGCGACAAACCATGCACAGAGCGGCCTGGTCCTGGATAAGTGAATGTAAGAAGAGTAAATTTTCTCATAGGTTCAGCGGGTACTTATCAGGTACAATAAGCAACATTCCGCTGTCATGCGTTTGTCGCTTGACTTTCCTTCCGTCTTTGCAACAGGTATAATTTCCATGAGAAAGTTGGTGTGAAAGACCTCGTATGCAGAAAAACCCCTTTCGATGTCTTGTACAATACAATGCCCGTTCAGCAGTGTTTTTTATGAAAATTCAGGGTTTGCAGGTAACATGTGTACACTTCCGCTAAATATGCCGCCCTTTTTTATGATTAATTTACGGCAGGTAATTTTACCGTAAATTTCGCCCGGCTTCAAAATTTCAACCGTACCAGTTACATAAAGATCCCCATGAATT
>JAUQXU010000351.1 GCA_030837935.1 Candidatus Brocadia sp. | reverse complement strand
CGCACAGTATGGTATTTTTATTATGCAAAATGGCATGAATCAGGGCGGGAAAAGACTTCAGGGGGTAACTTTGTATGACATTGCCCCAACGATATTGAATTACATGGGCGTTGAAGTGCCTGAAGATATGGAAGGAAATGTTATTCAGTAATGGCAGGCGAAGGGTTTCCTCTGGGACATTAAAATGTAATGCAAAATGGAATGTGCACACTGGAAAATGTAAAGTTTACTTAAATTTCAAATTATATGTTAAAGGTATTTTAAAAGGATATAAAAGATGAATAAAGGTTTTACGGTTTGGTTTACCGGGTTACCAGGCGCCGGAAAGTCGACGATCTCCCATCTCCTGGGAAAAAAACTGAAAGAATGGGGGAGAAATGCGGAAATACTCGACAGTGACGTAGTAAGAACAAACCTTTGCCAGGGGCTGGGTTTCAGTAAACAGGACTGTGATATCAGCATCCAGCGGGTTGCATTCATGTGTAAGTTACTTACAAGAAATGGTGTGGCTGTTCTTTCTGCCGCTATCTCTCCTTCCCGGGAGGCCAGAGAAAAGGCACGAAAGGAGATTGGGAATTTTGTTGAGGTATATGTAAAATGTCCCCTGGAGGTATGTGTTGAACGGGATATAACGGGATTATACCAGAAGGCGCTGAAAGGTGAGATCCAGGATTTTGCCGGGGTTTCAGATCCTTGTGAAGAACCGCTCAATCCTGAGATTGTTGTAGAAACTGATAAAGAAACCGCGGAAGAATCTACAAACAAGATATTCCAAAAATTGATAGAGCTTGGCTACGTAAGCCAAACAGGGTCGGCAGGTCACGTCTATTCGCCTGAAGAAGAAGATAAGATTAAGGAAAGGTTGTCGCGGCTGGGGTATATTTAAAAGTTTATATAGTGCCGAATACTCACTTGTTTTGTACCTTTTTATTCGCATAGGCCGCTTCTACCACTTTTTTCGTCTTCGTTGCAAACTTGGTAATAAGTTTATCTAACTTGGGATTCAGAATAGGGCTTGCCGCCTTAGCAATAAGGCCGAGAAAGGCATTATCGAATTTCAAATGGACAGACGTATTCACCTCCTCATAAGAACCTGCCGCATCCCTTTGCGTTGTATAGTCAACCTCTAATACAATTGAGCCAGAAAAGTTGAAGAAAACTGCGGCGTTACCGTGTCCCAGATAGGTTGCTTTATGTGGCTGCCGTTCCACCAACTCAAACTCCCCGGTGATATGTTTTGATGGCATCTGTATGCCATAGCGTCCATTTCCTCTGACATCAAGTATTAAATCTTTTTTCTTAAAATCCTTTCCATGTTTCGTGAGTTCCTCTACATGTTCCATAAAGTATTCCAGGGTGTCTCTGTCGGTGCGTACTGCAAGGGGTTTCGGAATCCTGGTGATGGTGCTGTTATCAATGATGTCTTGTACGCTGTCTGTTTGCATAGGTGCTGAGTACAAAGGGTGGATTACTAATACGCAGATGAGAAGCATCAGGGTAGCAACAGACAAACAAGTCTGTCGTTTGCCTGACCGCACACGACGAAGTCCATACCGCCTTAAACTATACATAGTCATGCAGGTTACGGCTTGACATAAAACAACTCGATTGTATAGGATTTTCATTTATTTATGCGCGGGGAAAAAGCTTTTTACACACCCCTT
The DNA here is from genome assembly GCA_030837935.1 of Candidatus Brocadia sp. Classification (GTDB taxonomy): domain Bacteria; phylum Planctomycetota; class Brocadiia; order Brocadiales; family Brocadiaceae; genus Brocadia. The sequence goes on along the minus strand of JAUQXU010000351.1, from coordinate 2,716 downwards.
TTTTCCCTTTTTTTAGAGAGAAAACGTTGTAATCTGGCTGGCAATATACGGAAACCATCGAGGTATGTGTCCCCCGGAATCGCCAGACAGACACTTGTATAGATGATGGCCAGAATTACAATTCTTTACAAGAATAAAAGAAAAAGATTCCCCCGCAACAACAAATTAGATTCTTCGTTCCGCTCAGAATAACATTTTTTTATTATTTTGTCATTCTGAGAAAGTGAAACGACCGAAGAATCTCAACCTTGAAATGCATTAACTTTAACTATTAATTAGGCCTTCGGCAACTCGTAATTGGTTACCCCCCTGTGTCCCCCGTTTACGGGGGGATTATGGGGGGTGTTTGAAATTCCTATACCTGAACCTATACAAAAAGGGAGGCTATTGGCCTCCCTTTTTGTTTCTCTGTAACAGATAGAGATAACCACTTCCTGGGTTTCATGAATTATACTTGCATTTAATTCCAAAAAAATAAAAATTATAAATTCTTAGGTCTTTGTGATACACTGATGCGAAAATCTGTAACAGAGGGCCCTTTAGGTTTGAGCTTCTTTATTAATGGTAATAATTTAGTTTTTTGAAAGACACCTTTCAACTGCTCCTCTGGAGCTTTTCGGATGGTTTGGTATTGTTAACTATACAAACGTATTCAGTAATTGTGATTTATTAATAATATGAAAACAGGAACCCCGAAGGGGTAAAATGATTATAGATGAAAAAACTGAAAACAACACCCAATCCCAAGGGGATGACATAATGGACACGCAGGGCATTTCACGGAAAAACGATCATATCACCCCTTAGGGGTTTACGTCGGTTTTTTATGCAATCGTCTATAATCATTTCATCCCTACGGGATTCGTAGCGCTTTCATTGAATAGTATTAAATTTATCGTTAGGAATTTCAAAATAAAATCACATTCGATGAACCTTCTCAGTATAGATACATTTTTACCCCTACGGGGCTATTTATAAAAAAGCTAAAGTGTTACGAACTTTTTAAGACTGGTGAATAACTCACGACTAAAAGTCTAGAGTTACTGTATTTTCATTGTTTTAGAGTACAGAAAAGCAACATGGTGGCTGTTTTTGTGGCAATTCTGGTCTTTGAAAGGAATATCCGATGCATTATTTCTATACAGCAAAACCATAATGAACAATTTCCTATGGGCGCTTAAATTTCTCACGATTATTCCTATTGACAGGGAAGACAGGATAAAACCAAAGGATTTTGGCTATGTGGCATACTGGTTTCCCGTGGCGGGTTTATGCATAGGGGTTTTCCTGTTTATTGCCTACCTGCCACTCTATTTCTTTTTTCCTCCTCTTATTAACAACGCCTTGATTCTCCTTGCTTATATTGCAATAACGGGTGCAATGCATCTTGATGGACTTGCTGATACCGCTGACGGCATTTGGGGTGGTTGGAATAAAGAAAGACGTTTAGAAATAATGAAGGATAGTCGCATAGGCAGCTTTGGAGCCATCGGATTGATTTGTTTGATCGGGCTCAAGTATGTTAGTTTGTTAAGCATTGGGGAAATCTCTGCGACAAAAATTTCACCTTTTGGTGTCAGCATAAAATGCGTTTTCTGCTTTGTCTCCCCGGTCTTAATAAACAAATGTGTTGCATTGGTGATAATGCCCGTTGTAGGGAGGTGGGCACAGGTCTGTGCGGCCGGGTTATCGACATATGCCCGAAACGAGTCGGGTACCGGAAGTTTTATCACGGTAGGTACTACACAAAAACAGGTGATCTATGCATCGCTTTTCCCGGCATGCCTGTTTTGGTTTTTTTACAACCTGAGTGGATTGGTGATATTTGCAATAATAATTATTTTCACCTTATGTTGGATTTGGTATATTAAAAAGAAAATCGGTGGAATGACGGGAGATACTTTGGGTGCCACCAATGAGATTACAGAACTTGTATTTTTACTGAGTCTTCTATTACTTAATTAACGGGTAAGCCTGGCGCAGCGGAGCAACGATCAAAATGAATTTTACCATAAAGACACAAAGGACACAAAAAAGTCTCAATTCTTTTCTTTGTGCCGTTTTGTGTCTTTGATAAGGTTCTTGAATTCCTTACTCAGACAAAAAGAACATCTTGAATCACGGCTTGATCATAATAAAAGAAAATTCATTAAGGATAAAAATGCAGAACTAGGAAGCAACGCCAGCCTTGCAATTATTCTCTCTCGGCATAAGAGAGGATTTGTTGTTGTGTTAGCTCTCTTATGAATGCAGGATCAGGTTTTTCGGTTTGATAATACTGCCGGTACCATCCTACCGTGTGCTTTATAGTCTCTTCAAAATTCCAACGAGGTTGCCACCCTAATGTGTGATAAGCCTTATCAATTGTCAGATTGAGCCTGCCTGCCTCATGCCTGACATCTGGTTCCGTGAGGCCCTCCCAATCTCCAGGCCAATGTTTAAGGATTTCCTGAACGATATCCTCTACGGTTTTGTTTGAAGTTATATGTGGTCCAAAGTTAAATGGCGAACAGAGCGCTGTAAGCCGCTCAAATTTTTGATGCGTAAGGGCGCCAGAGATTTCAGCGCCCAGGTGGAGGTAACCACTCAGCAATTCTAAAACGTGCTGCCACGGTCGTGTGGAACTTTTGTTACGTACAGATATTATTTGGTTTCTCGCGAGACTTGTCATACAATCGGGGACTATCCGTCCTTCAGCCCAATCGCCCCCTCCAAT
>JAUQXU010000350.1 GCA_030837935.1 Candidatus Brocadia sp. | reverse complement strand
GAGGTTGAGTCAGCCGTTAGGGTTGAGTTAAAAGACTTGCAGGAACAAAATGTGGAAAAAGAACGGAAACTTGCAGAGGCGCAAAAAGTTGAGTTAGAATTTCGCAAGAAGATACGTGAATTAGATGAACTGAGAAAAAATCAGGAACTTGAAATCGTAAGAAAGCTTGATGAAGAGCGCAAGCTGATCTTTGAAAAAGCAAGAAAAGAAGCGGGGGAAGAAAATCGTTTAAAACTCCTGGAAAAGGAGAAACAGCTTGAGGATACCAAAAAGGCCCTCGATGAAGCCAAACGCAAGGCACATCAGGGCTCCATGCAAACTCAGGGAGAGGTGCTGGAGCTGGATCTGGAATCTGTTTTAAGGGCTCAATTTCCGGTTGATGAAATCCAACCGGTACCTAAAGGAATTAAGGGGGCTGATATTGCGCAAAAAGTCCATAACCGGAGTGGCCATTATTGCGGCACTATTCTATGGGAATCAAAGCATACGAAGGCATGGAACGACGGCTGGCTGTCAAAACTGAAAGATGATCAGAGAGAGATAAAGGCAGAAATTGCCGTTCTGGTGACCGAAACCCTGCCCAAGGGAATAGAAAGTTTTGGCCAAATAGAAGGGGTGTGGGTCACGAGTTCTTTATTGTCAATTGCCCTGGCATCAGTTTTACGGACGAGTTTAATAGAGTTGGCACAACACAAATTATCCATTGTTGGCAAAAGTGAAAAGATGGAGGTACTTTACAATTATTTGTCAGGACAGGAATTCAGGCAAAGAATTGAGGCAATCGTCGAATCCTTTAAATCCATGAAAGAAGATCTGGATCAGGAAAAAAGGGCAATGATAAAAATATGGGCAAAGAGAGAAAAGCAGATTGAAAGGATAGTCAATAATACCGTCGGTATGTATGGCGATATAGAAGGTATTATTGGTGCATCTCTTCCACACATTAAGAGTTTGGAACTGACCGATGGGGCAGAGACTCTTAAGAGAGATGATATCTAACTTAACGTTAAGGAATTTCAAATACCCCCCATAAATCCCCCCGTAAACGGGGGGACACAGGGGGGGGTGCCGAAGGCCTAATTAAACCTCAACCAATGAAATGTCATTAATGCTTTTCTATTATGTAAATCAGAAATTCAAATTTAATGTGTAGTAGCCAGCGGAATATTAATCAATTCCAAAGAACTTAAAAAGAGGTTTTTGCAAGGTAAGCTAGAAATGTTATCCGTTAAGATTGGACACTATCACCCATCCCTTGAAAATTCGTTTGTAAATACCATCCAAACGTTAAAAGAGAACGATCCCTTAGCACCCCTTGCCGTTGTGGCACCCACAAAATGGATGCTGAATCGCCTCCAGGAACGCCTGGTTCAGGAGCATGAAGCCTCATTTATGAATATCTCTTTTATGAACTTCTTTGTTTTTGCAAATGAGATATGCAGACGGTCAGGAATAGATGTAGGCCAGATTATTCAACAGCCGGTTATTTATGAAAGCGTCCTTGCTGGATTATTAAAACAACATACGTCTCAAGGGTCTCTCTTTGAAAATGTGCAGTCCCTGCCTGCCATCGCCAAAGCCTTATTCCAGGTTGTCCAGGACCTTACAGACGCAAATGTTCAGGTCAATGACTTAAAAGAGGCTGTGCGAGAAGGATTTGTTGAAGGGATGGAAATACAGAAACTTCATGAAGTCATACATCTTTATGATATGTTCCAGCAGAGATTAAAAACCTTGAATATATCACACTATTCTGATGTCTTTCGGACAGCCACTCCGTGTGTACAAGACTCGGGATTCCTTAGGGGTTTTAAGCATGTTCTTGCGTATGGATTCTATGATCTTACAGGAGTTGAG
>JAUQXU010000349.1 GCA_030837935.1 Candidatus Brocadia sp. | reverse complement strand
GCCGGTGCTGCCATTGCAAGGCATATTGCTCCTTCAAACTTCAGCAAAAAGGTCAACCCAAGAAAAACAATTATTACTATCCACGGAATAAATACAGCGTAAACAAAATTTGTTGCCCTGTTTTCCGGGGAAAGCGCTATTACCAGTGCGCCTATACTCATTGGTCCAAGAATAATAAATGCAAAGGAAACTATCCCGACCGCAACAGAAAACAGGTCATCCAGAAAGAATGCCCTTAATGCAAACGCATAAATTAGCGGAACAGCAAACGAATACAGGCTGCTTCTAAAGTTTTTCAATATGACGGTTCATTTTTTATATAAAATCAGGTAATTTTTGGTATCCTGTTTTGGTCAGAGCCCAAAATAACCTAAAATAAAAAGAAATAAAACGATTAAAACAAAATAGCAGTATTCATAAGCTCAAATTACTTCACGAAGAACTTGAAAAAATACATTTAGAATTTCTCAATTTCATTTAACTTCTATATTGGTTATGTTTGCTAATCAATTTCTTACACTCAAAAAAAATCAGGATTTTATTTCTAAGGAGTTAATGACTACGAATCATTCAAAACCTGTTCAAAGCTTAAAGTTATTTGCTTCTGCGCTTATAGATTATGCGGGGCTGTTCCCACCCGCGAACCTTGAGCTTGCGCAGGCTTTCCATAATTTTGTTTTTTACAGGCAGTCTGAGTATAACTGGATGCTTAATAAATTTATTATTCCTGCAGGGAAGCTTGGAGAGCTTTCGGAGATACTCAAAGGAATGGAGATCGATGATGTAATCCCTCTTTCAGTCTTAGGTACAGGCGGGGAAACATCTGCTAAGTTTTCGGAAAACCTGGGCAAAGATACTGAAAATATTAAGGGAATCCTTAAATCGCATCCCGGTGTATTATCTTTTGATGTGCTTGAAGCAAGGCTGCCAAAGGATCTTTTTGAAAAAGATAATGATGATGACCTGCTTGACCTGATGATAAATGCTTCGGATGACCTTGAAAAAGCATTCGGGAGAAATATACCGGTATTTTACGAAGCTTCATTGGGTGATGAATACGAAAATGCAATTATCAGGGTTGTTGAATCAATTGCGAGCCTGAATAAAGGCTGCGGATTCAAATTAAGAACAGGGGGAGTTGTACCCGCTGCTTTCCCGCCGGAGGGACAGATAGCATTCGCAATTATGACATGCTGTGAGTTTGGCGTACCGATGAAATGCACGGCGGGGCTTCACCACCCCATAAAGCATTTTAATGAAGGTGTTAATTCATACATGCATGGATTCTTCAACGTTTTCGGCGCGGGTATCCTTGCATATACAAATAATCTTGATGAAGAAGAGCTGCTTGATGTGCTTAACGATGAAGATCCCTACGAATTTGTTTTTAAAGAGAGCGGGCTTGAGTATAACGAGATAGAAATATCCAACGCGGAGATAAAAGAGGCGCGCGAAAAATTTATCGTCTCTTACGGAAGCTGCAGCTTCGATGAACCTATCGAAGATCTAAAAACTATGGAGCTGTTATAATTATGAGATCATTTATAGAGGTAAAACCGGATTCACATTTTCCTATACAGAACCTGCCTTACGGTGTGTTTAAGCTGAAAGTAGGCTCACAGCCTGTTTGCGGCGTTGCAATAGGTGATTATGTCCTTGACCTATCAATGCTGGAGGAAAAAGGTTTCTTTAAGAAAACTAATCTTGGCAGTGAAGTAATATTT
>JAUQXU010000348.1 GCA_030837935.1 Candidatus Brocadia sp. | reverse complement strand
TGCTTTAAAAAGACATCCTTGATTTACAAGATTTTAAATACTAAGACAGTTCTGCAATAGTTAATGAAAGTTATAACTGGCATAGCCTTAGTTCTCTGACCACGCCCAGAGGACGTGGTTTTCTAATTTAGAATAAAAAAGAGCAGCTTCTTCGAGGCAATAAATTCCCGTGGTCTTGAACAGTTAATATATGTATTCCAGCAACTCCAGGCGAACGCAGCTAAAATCCTGCCCACGGAACATGCAAAGCTTGGAAATCTCGTTGCTATTGACGGTTCGCTCATTGATGCGGTTCTTTCCATGCACTGGGCCGACTATCGCAAAGATTGCAGGAAGGCCAAAGTACATATAGGCTTTGACATTAATCAATCTATACCGTCAAAAATATTTCTCACTGATGGCAAGGCTGATGAACGTCCCTTTGTCAGCAGGATACTTTCGTCTGGTCAAACCGGAATTATGGACAGGTACTACCAGTGCCATAAAGATTTTGATCTCTGGCAGACAGAAGGAAAGTCCTTTGTCTGTCGTATCAGAGAAAATACCAAAAAGACCTGTATAAAAACCAATATCGTTAAACCCGGCAGCATCGTTTTTTATGATGCCATTGTACTGCTTGGCACTGCAGGAGTTAACCAAACAGAAAAGGAATTGCGGGTTATTGGCTATCGCATTGATAATAAAGTATACTGGGTTGCCACGAACCGATTTGACCTCTCTGCGGAAGAAATCGCAACCATCTATAAGCTCCGATGGAACATTGAAATTTTCTTCGGCTGGTGGAAACGACATCTTAAAGTGTACCACCTTATCGCAAGAAGTGAACACGGATTAATGACGCAAATACTCGGTGGTCTTATAACATATCTGCTTCTTGCAATTTATTGTTACAACCATCATAAGGAGAAAGTGAGTATTCAAAGGGTCAGAGAGTTGCGCATCAAAATACAAAACGAAGCCCGCAATCTCGACGCTGATCTACCAACTCCTGCCTGCCATCGGGCAGATATTCATAATCTCAAAGAACAACATGGACGCTCTTTCGCAATTCCCTAACCGGACAATACTGAGTCCAAATATTATTTATTGGCATAACAGGGTAATCATCTAAATACATCACATAGGCAAGATTACTTCCTGTTGAAACGAGCCTATTTCTCTTTATAAGTATTCGCATTCTTTCAAAATCTGTTGACCATTGTCTATCTTTAGGAGGAAAATATGGCTTGTTTTCAAATACTAAAGGTTCTTCTCTATGCTTGGGATTATCATGCATTGAACATGGATTGCTTAATTTATATGGCTTCCAGCCTTTTGGAATTAAATTGGGGTTCTTCCTTTCTTCGGTAGATAACGGTCTTCTTTTTTTGCCATCGGGAGACTCAAGTTGGTCATATCTGCCTCCGGTTGACTCACCTATCCCCACTTCCTTATCCTCAAATAGTTGTCTGTATTTAAGCCTATTTTTGTCTTTTGCGTAAAAAAGTAAATAATCTGAAATATTACTAAGGTGGATTGTCGTAGCAGTACCAGCTTTTTTAAAAGTTATTTGACTAATTAAATTTTCTTTTCCAAATACTTCATCTAAAAGATTTCGAACTAAATGAAGATTTTCATCTCCAATCTGCACAAACACACTTCCACTTTCGTTCAGCAGTTCACGGACTAAAAAGAGACGGTCACGCAGATAGGTGAGGTAGCTGTGTATGCCCAGTTCCCACGTATCGCGAAATGCCTTTATCATTTCCGGCTCTGCCGTCAAGTCTTCGTCCTTGCCGTCTTTTACATCACGCTTATTTACAAAGGGCTGGAAGTTGCTGCCGTATTTAATGCCATACGGTGGGTCGAAATACATCATCTGCACCTTGCCGCCCATGCCTTCCTTTTCTAAGAGTGAGTTCATCACGAGCAGACTGTCACCAGCTATGCGACGATTGCTCCAGTCTTCCTTGTGCTTGTAAAATTCAATGGCTTCCCTCAAGGGTTTCTTGTACCCCTCGAAAAGGGATAATTGTCTGGGGAAATCATCTTCTTTCCGTACCGTTTCAATTATTCTCTTCGGATCAATGCGTTCGTGCACGTGCAGGCTTACGGTAGGTACTTCAAAGCTGGTGTGCTCTGCCTTGCCGGCCCATTGCAGTTGCGGGTCAAGATGCGGATCATATTGGTATTTTTTCTTCTTTTGCCCGCCATTATCGGTGTGTGCGTCCACTAAGCCCACGGGCGGGTTATTGAGCCGTTGTTTGTCTTTATGTTCGTACTGTTCGATAGGCTTCGAATTTGATCCTGTATTCCTTTTTCGCGCCATAGATTTT
>JAUQXU010000347.1 GCA_030837935.1 Candidatus Brocadia sp. | reverse complement strand
GACCTTGTAGCGGCCTATGGTGATGATGTCGTTCCGTTTGTGGCAAAATATGGAGACGATGGCATCAATGCCCTGAAGGCAACGGACGGCAATATCCTGAAACTCTCACAGCAATATGGTGATGACGCCGTCCGGTATGTCTCGAAATATGGCGTTGATGCCGGAAAAATGATCGAAAGGTACGGCGAAGACGTTTTATCCCTGGCGCGTATGTATGGCGATGATGTTATTAAATATACCGCACTTTATGGCGACAATGGCCTTGCGGTCATTCAGAAATATGGCAAGGACGTTGTGCTTTTGAGCTCTCTGTACGGAGACGATGTCATCAGGATGTCCATTCTTCACGGCAACGATGTTATTTCATATGCATCTAAGTACGGTTCAAGCGGTGTTAAGGTCATTGAAAAATATGGAGCGGATGTAATCCGTATGGCAAAAAGGCACGGGGATGACGTCATTAAGTACGCCGGTATGTACGGTGATGATGGACTCAAGCTGGCCAGAAAAGGGAAGGTCGGTCTATTCGTCATGCGTTTTATGCAACCAAAGGTATTTGCAAAATGTGTAAAATTTATCAAATACGGACTCATTGCCTCGATCCTGCTCATCTTTATCACTCACCCCATTGCATTCCTGACTGGTCTTGTTAAGACGCTCGCCTGGTTATTTGGCACCAGCCCTATAGTTATAGCCATCATCATGGGTATCACGGCCTCCTTCCTCCTCATAAGGTTTTTGAGAAGATTTAGGTGGCTTTTCAAGCCAATTTTGGTATGTTTTAAAATTCCGAAATATTTAAGACAGAGGCTGCACGGCTGATAAAGTTTGTAAATGAGAAGAGTGAATAAAGAAAGGGGCTGAGAAGAAACCAAATTATTCGAAATGCTATTCTTATGGGCACATACTTGATCAAAGGTTCTTCATGCTATTGATACTGAACGATAAAATTCTCTTTCGCCGCTCAGTTTTCGCCTTCCAAACAAACGATGAATACGCTGCAGTCGAATTCTCTGCAATTTACTCAAGCCGGTTAGTGGTCGACTACTATGTATTATGATATTAAAAAGCTCGAACTCTCCATGAGCGGGACAGTCCTTTTCTTCGGTCCGTGCCGAAGGGTAAAATACTGCTCGAATGGCGTGGACAACCGCCTGTTTTGCTAATCGCAAAACGCAGCCGCGCAGTAACCGATAAAATTCCGGATATAAGAGAAATGCAGGAGACATCAGAGCCGCTTTGTACAGGTAGTGAATACTTTTCCAGTAGTGGCCGCACACGTTACTTTGGCTACCGAGGTACAAGCAATAATCACTCCGGGACCAGCGGTAGATAAATGGCGGAATATTGGGATATCGCTGTCTTACATCCCCCATTACTGAGAGATACGACTTTTCCATCGATCTGTAATTAAGAGACATACTGCTATTGACTTTACGGTATCCGACGAGGAACTCTTTTACGACTCGAAACTTATAGGATGCGGCGATACGAAGATAGAGATCGCGGTCTTCACAACCTTGAGCATTTTGTTCGAAAAATCTGGTGCTATAGCCACCAACTTTTCCAAGACACACACGGCGGATCAGGGCTGAACTGGCATTACCAATAAAGTTGCTCATTATCAATGCTACAAAAACATCGCCCTCTATATCGGAAGCGTTGAATCCGGCCGTCAGTAAGCCTCTTTCATCAATATGTACCGACCAGGCATAGACAAGTCCCGTGCTTGGCTCTGCATGTAACATACAATGTACCTGCTTCTCAATTTTCTGAGGGTACCAAATGTCATCGGCATCAACAGGCGCTATATACTCACCCCGAGACTTCTGGATCGCCAGGTTACGCGCGGCTGCAACTCCGGAATTTGGCTGGCGCAATAGTGTAACGCGGTCATCCCTTTGCGCAATCGTTTCCACAATTTGTGCAGTTCCATCGTGTGAGCCGTCATCCACTACAATAACCTCGATATTTTTGTAAGTTTGAGAGAGCACAGAATTCAAAGTATGCGCGATATACGCTTCCGCATTATACGCGGGCACAATGACTGATACCAAAGGTTTGTCTGAGGCAAATTGGCCAGTGGCCTTAGGCGAAATTTCTTTCATGAGTGGGCGACGCAATTCAATCTCCATTACTTTTACGGGTTTGTTCATAATATTTACTCCCCCTTAGTAACTTTAGCATATGCAGTATCTCGTAAAGCAATATGCCCAATAGTAGTTCAAATCGGCACTGATCACTTATTTGGCGGTATCCTGCGTCTGATGGACACCAACCCTCTGTGTCAATATTCTGATGCCATGAACCGCAGTTAATCTTCAAAAAATTCTTCCCAGGGAGTACCTTTAAATTTTTCCTTCAACTCTAAATAATTTGAGATTGATTCAGAAAGAGGTTGATTAGACTGCTTAAAGGTAGATGGTTTTACACCTTCATACTGAACACCCAAAAATTCCTGGATACGTTTCATTTCACTCTCGCAGTGATTACTTAGATTTTCATAGAAAACGTCAATCTTGTGATGCCCTTCAAAATAGTCATCATATTGCTTTTTAATCTCTTGCGACCAGGTAAATTCTTTGAGACATTCTTCATAATCAAGTGCGATTGCAAGCTTCTTTTCTTCATCACCGGTAATGTTAGTCCATCTATTAGTTAAAAATGCTTTCTTAAGGGAGAGGATTATCCTAAGCGTGTTATTCCTCTTAAGATGAATTATTTTCAAGTTTTTTTGATCTTTTAGGAACGGCCATACAGCTTTACGGAAATCATCTTGCGCATGATAATAAAATATCTTAAATCCCACAGCTAAAATTCGCTTGGGAAATTTCCTAAACACCTTTTCTTCTAAAAATCTGCATGGGTCAATTTGCATCAACGACTTTAACCTCTGAGACTGTAAATATTGATCATAACCAGGAAACTCCCACCCGATGGAATCGTAAGACCTAAATAATTCTCCAAAGGTAATGATTTGACTGTGTGTATTTAGTAAGCCACGTAAATAATTTGAACCTGATCTTGCTCTTCCAAGAATAATAAATCTACAATAATCTGAGTGCCCATCCAATATACACAGATCAAGAGCCAGGTTTTTTAAATGGAAGTAGCATAAACTTCCTAAATTTTTGTGTTTTCTATTAATTATTGTCTTTTTACCGTACGGATTACTCATAATATAGGACTTCCTTACCGTTGATCTAAAAAATTACGAGCCATACTGGAACTTCCCAAATTTCCTAAACACCCAGGAGGGTATTTATAATACCTTTGAATTCATTAGGACTTATGTGTAGCCTGCATACCTAATATGATGTATACCACATAGCTTCATCTCGCCTCTCGTGGGCTCGACAATTTGCTAGTTCTATTTTATTACTGTATGAAGGCGCTTTCTATCAGCTCATTGTACCAGCAATTACTTTATCGTTTTCACTTTTTTAAACAACCACTTACCAAAAACAAAGGACAGCTTTGGCCGCTGATGCACTTCAACTAAACTCAAATATCTTTTGCATACCTTTTCAAGTGCATTTGCGGCATCTGCGTGCATCTCCGGTGAAGGATAGTACCAATTCTTGCTCCATGTTCCACCCCACGGGTCTTTTATTGTGGTTGGCTTACCGGTAAATCTATTAATGAGTATATGGGGCAGTCCTCTTCTGGATACACATTCAACATACTCATCATAATACTTTCTGAGTTGATTGATCATATAGGAATTAACTAATTGGGGAAATTCCCCAAATAAGGTATCAATATTTTGGTATCTTTCTCTGTAACGTGGCTTTCTTACGGAAAACCAAAACAATATTTTGGGAATTTTAATCTTCTCTAAGAGTTCTTTGTTGTTGTTTATCCAATTTTGCCTGGTTTCAGCAACAATTTTTTTTATGTAATCTTTGTTCTTCTCTTTTAACAGTTCTCTAAAAGCATCATCGCTTCCAATCGAAGTGCCGTCAGATATTCTCGTATAAAATCCCAAACCTCTACTATGAAATAACGAATTGCTTTCTGATCTTCCGGACATAACCTGTATAATAGCAAACCTTGCATTATTTATGTATTCCAGCAGTTTGTCGTTATCTTTCGAGAAAAAGGATGGCCCGGCACCTCCACGTCCCAGGTTTAACGTTTGTATGCCCAGTTTTTCTTGCAATAACACTGGATATGGGTTTTCACAAAAACGCCCAAAAGTCTGTGCAGCGCCAATACATACGAAATACTTGCGCTTTTCCAGATCCTGAGGTTTAGGACCTCTCAGGAGTAATCCCGTATTGGTTTGACGATCAATTGCTTCCGGATCTAAACAATACGTCTGATAATCAACTACTTCACAGTCCGGATTTGAGTATCCTTCTGTCACCGAATTAGCCTCTCTTACTTTCCGATTTTCATTCCGTTGCGCGCTTCAAGTCACGCGAATAGCGTAGGTCAAAATAGTTTTTATTCTTCGATACGGCACACACCCTTACGTGCACAAAAATCAGATTAGTTATTATCTCGGTATCAAATTACTTATCACTGCGGTGTATTGTTTCCGTTAGATTTCCCAATTGAACCATTGGCTCCTTAAAGATTTCATCCTTAAGTATATCAATAAACTCCGGATGCCTTGGGTGGGTACGGAAATGAATCGCACGGTTTCTAAATTCTTCTTCAGTATATGTTCCATAATTTACCAGTTGGCTAAAATAAACAGTATCAAAATGAAGCCGCCTGCACAGGCGCACAAGATCAGGCATCTCTCTGAAATTGTTTTCCTGAACGACCATACTTATGCATACCCACTTCAGCGGGCCGCTTTTACGTAACGCACTAATAAATTCGAGATTTTCAAGAAGTTTTTTAAAACTCCCACCTCTACGATTTATTGCATACGTTTCTGGACTTGCTGCATCAATTGAAATATCTGCACTTTTTATAAGTTGTTGTACATCCTTTGCTATTGTTCTCCACATTTTTGGTGTCCATAACTGTGCATTCGTTTGAAGGTGTATCGTTTCAACATTTGGTATATCTTCTTTCTTCATCGTTTGCAGCCATTTTCTAAAAAATGGACTGCCAAAAGGATCTCCCGAACCTGTAATATGCAGATAGTAAGCGTCTTTAAGGGCTTCATTTTGAATTTTACTTTGAACTTTCAATATTTGTTTCTTGTTTCTGCGTTCTACAATTACTTTTGTCCGGCAAGATGGGCAGGATAGATTACAAGACCTATCATAGGTACAAATGATTTGCCGAGGACCATACGGTAAGATCGTAAGTTCCTTTTCTATTACTGCCTTTAAATCTTTATCTTTAACGTCTTCGGCTTTTTCAACTGGCCCGGATACGGTTTGTAAAAAAGCACATCTGGAGCGATTACAATATCTAAATGACCCATCCAGAATTGAGCGTCGTATTTCTTGTGCTTTTATGCCATTCCAGATTTCTTCAACTGATTGATCTTGTAAATTTCCTATGGATGTACTCAGCCACGCAGGACAGCACATAAATACCTCTCCAAGCTTGTTCAAATGGGTAATTTCAAACCACTTAAATGGCTTGGAACAAAATAGGCGTTTGTTTTTTGACACAATATCTATCCCTTTAGTATTTTTACTAACCTAGAAGGCAGCAATTTTTTCATAAGAGGCTTTCTCTTGGAATCTTTCGCACCGGGTTGAAACGTTGAGTTGATTTTTTGTCCACTCCAGTCATTTATATCCTTAGGTTCTCCCAATTTTCTAAAGAATGCGGTATTGTGCATGACCGTTATTAGTTCCCATTCTTCTTCAACACACAGAAAATCATATAATACTTTAACTGATGGCATTTTGAAATCATCCACGCTTACAATGCCACCCAGTTTTAGCCTGCGCGCTGTGTAATGCCAGTCAATAATCGGCGCAGGGAAGCCATGCGCACCGTCGATGAATACATGATCTAGCTCTGAAGGTATTTGCTCACCCTGTGGTAGAACTATATCAGAACTTTTGATAATGAAAGTTATATTTTTTGGAAGGCTTAATTCTGCACAGTATTTCTGTACCCGTTCGGCCTCTTCCTGATCGGGCATAATGCAAATGTGTTTTGTACCTGCAATAGAAAAGACAACGGTGGTTTGACCACAACCAGTTTCGAGGGTTGACATGCCCGGAGTCAGCATGCTATAGAGAAAGCGCAAAGTATCGGGATGGATAGCCCAACTGGTAAAGGCACCTTTATAATAATGGAATTGTGGATTATCTTTAAGCAACCTTTCTAGTAGCATTTTTTACTCCTTCGTGTTCTGTTTATTAGCATTAAATAAAATTATGTAGTTATTCAGTTGACTCAAGGAACCCCAACGTATAGCCTGTTGGGGTAAGGACGAAAATTGAAGCATCACAACATATTGTATGGACTTGAGTCAATTGAATAACCGTCTTCTTTTATTATTTCATACTAATAGATTAGGTTAGTCGTTCCTTAACAACTTTTAAGTCTGATACAAGTGGTAATCCCTTTGTTAGGTATTTATCAAGTTCATATTTTGCTCTGGCTTTATTATCTAAATGAATAAATAGCATCACCTTTGCAGATGCGATACGTGCCTGTGTGAACTTATCTGATACTAAGTTAATTGAATGCTCAAAAGCATATTCTACTTCTTCTTCAGAAAACGAGGATGCAGAGTAATTCATGTTTAGCATCTCTTTTGGTATTTCATTTACATATTTAAAGATAAAACTAGTTGAATTAGGAATAATATGCACCAATTTAAAATATTTACGCAAGCGATATTGTATTAAATGAATCCATGATGTATACCAATGTGCAAAGTCTTGATGTACAATATAGCTTTTATTTATTATAAGACATGGAAAAAATTTGCTTATGATGGCGTTTAATAGCTCCCATGATTTCATTGCATCAATCAAAAGAAATTCAATTTCTTTACCATCCCATCCAATTTGACAAAGATCTCCTGCATATATTTTGACAGAGGCAGACCAAGGCTGAATACGTTTTTTAAATTCCTCAAGAAAACTTTTTCCTGGTTTATATTTACCTTCGAGTTGCGTTCCTTTAACAAAGTCATCCATCCACTCTTCCCATATAAATTGGTCAAATGCATGAATCTTCCTGCTCTGCACTTTAGGGTTAGGATTTTTATATAGTCCTTTAGCGAGGGGAATAGTAGTTGACCCTAGCCAGCAGCCAAGATCAACAATCTCGCCTTCACCTGAATAATTAGTGCAAGCATACTTTTCAAAGTACGATTGCTCATCCTGAGTTGTCATACCAAGCAAGGTACGACAAGGGTTGAGATAGTTTTTGAATAAGCTTTTTATTGTCATTTTCCTATTCCTTCCTGTTTATTATCCATTTGTTGATATGGTATCCCTGTATTTATGGATCAGCAGTTACTTGTTAGCTTCGAATATACAGCTTCATATTGTGGAGCGATGTTGCGCCAATCCAGTTCTTCAGCTCTCTTGCGAGCTTCTTGTGCCATATTTTTACGATCCTGTGGATTCAGAAACAAACGTAATATTTCATCTGCCAATTGTTTTGGATCATTGTCTTTTACCAATATAGCTTCTTTTCCTGGCACATATGCCTCAACCGATGGTAAGCTGGTCGATATAACAGGCAACCCGCAGGCAATCCCCTCAAGAAGTGCATTATTTGCAGTGGACTGCAACAAGGGTAGAAATAATATGTCCGATTGCTGGTACAGTTTAAGCAACGTAGCATCATCGATGCCGCTATGTATGGTGACGTTTTGTAAATCCTCTACTTCGGTTGCCTGTGAGGACACAATATGAAACTCTATATTTCTGTAACTACTTAATCTCTCTGCCACCTTTCGCACCGCCTTGAAATCCCTTAAATAATGTCCAACGGTAATGCACTTAAACTTCCCCTCTTCCTTTGGTGTATTTGCCGGCACAAAATAGTCGATGTCTATACCGTGGAGAATCAAATGAAGTTTATCAGGAGACACAAACTCTCTTAGGTAAGATACTTGTTCTGGTGATACCACAGTAACACAATCAAGTTTGGAAATAATATTCTTGATAATAAGTGAATCGAGCATGTGTGGTGGTTGATGATACGTAGCAACTATTTTAGGTTGCGAATTACGAAATCGTTTAAGTAATCCCGGCAGGAACTGCGCCGAATGTTCGCCATCAAGATAATGTATTATATCTACCTTTTTCCACCAGCAATGCCTGAACGCCTTAACCTCAGCAACCAAATCACTCAGCTTGTACCATTGCATGCCTTTCTTTTGAACAAGATTGCGTAACCAGTTCCGTATCATCCTGTTTCGTATGGGAAAATCCTCGTCGCTATCCGATGCGAGATGCACCTCTGTTTTATAACTATTCCGGTTGATATATCTTAAAAACTGATTTATCCCAGAATATTTACCCCAATGAGGATAACGAGTGCGGATTATATATATATGCATAGTCATTTTGCCTTTGCAATGCTTAACAAGCCCGCTATTTGCCCTACTATTATTAAAGTAAAACATTTTTCCGTAAATTGCTTAGGATCGCTCCTGGGTAATACGAGATTCATTAGTCTTCCCGGTGTTTGCAACAACCTTAATGCCTTTGAGATAGCCAGACGCAGACGCCGCGCGAAAGATGGTGATTCTTCAATCAACTGCATTACAGCGTCGGAAAGGCCTTGAGAGTAATACCGCCGAACAAACCATCGTTTCTCAAGCCGAGATTTAGGTACAAGATGGCTCACAGTAATCTCAGGGTGATAGAAACAGGTATAGCCAGCCTTTTTTATTTGCTTCTCAAGAAACACATCTCCTCCGGAGAGAAGATTCTTACCCACCCGGTCAAGGCCGGAAACAAATCCTCCTACATGTCTAAGAACATCCGTCGGAAACGCGATATTGGCTCCAACGAGCCATTTTTGATTCAAATTGGTTATAACTTGCGGCGTGTCAAACCAGTCTATTACAGTAAGGCAAGTTATTAGCTCATCTGATAGCCATTTTGGCCGAAGAGCCTCCCACAATGGGATTGTCTTGCCTCCTACACAACCCGGCATTGGCGTTACGGTTTCAAATACTTCCAAAATCTTATCAAGCCAAACTGGACAAGCAATGGCATCATCGTCAAGGTAGGCACTATATTTTCCCCTTGCATTACGCCAGCCGGTATTTCGGGCATAAGAGAGACCTAAAGTTGATTCATACATGTATCGTATGTTGCACTTGCTAGTAAACTGTTCTACCGCTTCTTTCGTTGAATCAGTTGAACAGTTGTCTACTACTATGATTTCGTATTTGTCTTTTGGAGTGCACTGATCCACGAGGCTTTGAATCGCTTTGGTTAAATACCTGGCACGATTATGTGTGCATATTATAGTTGATATAAGTATGTTCATGATTTATAAATTTTTTTCTGTTGTCTTGTCACACGAGAAATAAAATTGGATATCCAGACGGGAGCACGCCGAACTAATTTCTTTTTCATCTTCCGTAGAATTCGTAAAGTTGTTTGTCGGGGATGACGGAGCATCGTTCGTATCATCGCGATCGCGAGTTCTCTACGGTGTACCAGAAACTGTTCGTACAGCGAATGTGCAATATATGATTCGGTAAGGATAATAATATCCTTTAAATCACGAATAATCAGATCCGGAAATCTTTCAAGGAGTTCTCTGCGCATTCTCTCATTGATACGAACATTCACTATGCGAGATTCTAAGTCTTCACAAATTCGACATCTGCCCAGTATCTTGGGTACGGTCACAGCAACCCAACCTGCCGCCATTACAGCATTGAAAAGATCCCAATCCTCATATCCTTGATTCATAATAGGGCGAAAGTTGCCAGCCTCATGCAATGCCTCCGCTCGTACCATGCTAAAGGGAGCCGCTTCGTTTGAAATCCATTGATAGGGAAAGCCGGGACATGGTCTGATCCAGATTTTGTTATCATTCTGCAAGTCACTTGTCCAGCAAGAAACAAGTCCAACTTCCGGGCATTGCCGAAGAATAGATTCACATACAGCAACAAAATCAGGTTGTAATCGTTCTTCCCCTGTAAGAAAAGAGAAGCCGAGCGGATTCAATCCGGAATCAAGAACTTCCCCTATGCCGGCATTTTTAGCTAACACCGCATCTGCGTATTTTCTTTGTATGATCCTCCATCCATTTCGTCGTGCTATGTCAAGGGCATTAAAGGTTTGCTCCCCAGTCATCCCATTCTCAACAATGACTACAATCGCAGGTTTCAAAGTCTGCTGCTCAATACTCTGCAAGCATTCTTCGAGAAATTGTTCAGCATTAAAACAGGCAATCACCAGGGCGAGACCTCTTAGGGTGTTGTTTTGTGGAGTTCGGCACGATGATTCATCGGAAAAAGGCCTTTTCGCCCAAGGCAAATTTACTGGTAAATGTGAAGAGCGCTTCGTTCCTTGATTAACAACTTGACCACGAAAATTTAAGTGGCTTTCCAATATCTTCTTGTTGTCGCACATTTGACGAATGGCCACTGATGCATTATGACCCATTTCGGCAATTTTTGTTGAAGATGTACTAATCGCGCGGTTAAGCGCCTCCGCTAAGGCATCGATACTTGCTTTGCTGGCGAGCCAACCCGTTCGGCCATCTTCGATCATTTCTACCATTCCACCATTGCGCGATGCGATAACAGGGAGTCCTGAAGACATGGCCTCAACGCAGGTGTTAGGAAAATTTTCCCAGCGTGATGGGACAACGGCAATGCGCGCTCCTGCCAGGAATTGTTGAAGAGAGGAACGATTCTGTTGTCCACGAAAGAGGAATCTTGTTTTCAGTTCATCAGGAATTCGGCGCTTCACGAAGTCTTCACCGCTCATTCTTCCGCTCCCAAGAACATTGGCACCTATAAATTCAAAACGTGCTGACGGATATTCAGGAGCAACAGCAACGGCGGCATCAATCCATTCGATCACTCCTTTGCGACGTTCAAGTCGACCCACATAGCAGATCGTTCCATGTTCCCACGTATCTTTGTCCCTTTCAAGCATAGGGATGTTGCCGATCGGCAAGGGAATTACCCGGATGCAACCCTCATTTATTCCATAATGAGTTTCTGCCTGACGAGCCAAATAATTGCTTGGGCAAAGTAGTGCATCTGCCGCAGCAATGCTATAATCCTCAAGCCGCTTTGCTGTCATGAAATAAGGGCGGCCAATATCCCGATCGTTGTATCGGACAATAAATTCCATGGGAGAGTGTAACTGAATGATACAAGGTGGATGTCTTTCTGGTCCCAATCCCAGAGCGCGTCGAAGCTGGAAGTAATATAAAGGAGCCTCAAACTCCTGTGCTTCGATTACATCGATTCCTTCCTGCTCAACGAGACTTTCAGCAAGAAGGCATGCTTGCCAGGAGAAACATTGGGGGTAAAAATTCGATTCCAAAAGGCCTTTCTCTTCCCTGGACTTGTTGTCAGTATTCAGTTTCCATCCCAAGCAGGATTCCCAGTCTTCAAGATGAACACGATGAATAATTAACCTCCCTTGGCACTTCTCTTCTGTTTTTTTCTCAGCGCCCTTCCAGAGCTGACCGATTACGTGTACAGTTTCTCCGCATTCAGCAAGTAATTGAGCCATATGGAGCACATAGGTTCCAATCCCCCCCGCATATCGTGCGGGTGGATATTCTCTACATAGTGTTTGAACGGAAACACCCCAAAGCCAAGTGGAATAAGGCAAAGCAGGTGGAAATAGGTAATGAAGAGCGTTGAATAATACCGAGAGATAGGGTAAAATATGGCGAAAACAAAGGGATTCTTGTGTGAAAGGGT
>JAUQXU010000346.1 GCA_030837935.1 Candidatus Brocadia sp. | reverse complement strand
GTCCAAAAGGCACCTGGTAAACGTGCAAATGGATCATCTTGCAAAGCGACACGGTGCCTGGGAGTCTATACAGATTAATAACATTCTGTGGAACATGGTTACTGGTAATGCAAGCTATAAAGAGATTTTTTTCAAGGTTATTGATGTGCGTCTGCACATTGCCATGTTCCCATATACCCTTTCTGCTGCCGTGAAGCAAGGATATGATTATTGGAAGTATCGTACACTCCCGGAGCGTTCAAAAAAAGTAACATATTTACAAAAATCAGGGCTGGGTCCACTGATGGATGGCCAGACAGTCGCCATAATTGGGGGGGGGCCTGCTGGCGCCAGTTGTGCAATTACCTTAAAGAATCTTGCAAAAAAACGAAATATTAATCTGGACGTTGTTATTTACGAACCAAAAGACTTTGAGGGTGGTATTGAACACAACGAATGTGCGGGAGTTCTCTCTCAACCCATCGAACATATTATTGAGGATAAACTAGGAATATCTTTCCCCTGGCATCTTGTGAAAAGGGAGGTGCCTGGCTACTACCTCCACACGAACGGTCATGTCATCAAACTCGATGGAGAAGGGGAAATTTCTTATGCCCTTCGCAGGGTCCAGTTTGATGCCTACCTCCTGAAAGAGGCAATGGAGGCCGGTGCGAACGTCATACGGAGCAAGGCCACTGATGTAGAAATCGGTAAAGATAAGGTTACCGTTTACAGCGAGTCAAAACACATCCGGGCTGATGTTGTCGTGGGTGCATTTGGTCTTGAAGAAGGTACCCATAGGATATTTGAAAGGGAGACTTCTTATAAGTCTCCAAAATATTTGTTAACTATACTGACCAAATTTCACCCAAAAGGACAGCATCATGACCTTGAGGATACCGATGGGTATATCCATGCTTTTTTACCTTCGTTAAAGGGAATAGAATTTGGCGCAATTACCCCCAAAGCTGACCACTACACAATTAATATCGCCGGGGCAAAGATTTCCTCCAGGTCTATGGATGAATTTCTGCAAGTACCTGCTGTTTTAGAAGTACTTCCAAAAAACTTCAAAGAATCCCTGGAGAAACTGGATTACCACCGGGGTTGTTTTCCCATAAAACCTGCCAGACATCTCTTTGGAGATAGATATGTTACCATTGGCGATGCAGCGGGTCTTATTCGTCCTTTCAAAGGCAAAGGGGTTAATTCGGCATGTTTAATGGGCATAAAAGCAGCAGAAACTATGATGAATAGTGGTATATCCAGGTCGGCATTTCAAATCTATGCGGATAGTTTCAGTGAAATTATAAAAGATCTTCCGTATGCGCATGCAGTGAGGAGGTTTGTCATCTGGGGCGCTTATTATGGTTTTATCACACCCATTATTCAAATTGCAAAAGATTGTCCCGTATTGAAAAAGGCATTGTTCGATAGCGTGTCAGGTAAAAAGGCATATCGCAAGATTTTGATAGATACGATGAGCATAACACTCTTCATGAAAGTAGCTATAACACTTATTCGCTGGCTGATAAGGCGCATTCTGAAAAAAGTGCATCTTATCGTATAGATGCACTTTTTTATTCCAGGTTGGAATGTCTCCTGTGCATTTCATTCTCCGAGCTATTCAGTCTTTTTACCAGAGAAAGAATGATTCCATCTAAATACACGAGACATGCCTGCTCAAAGAGCGTGCTTCGAAACTGGACGGAACCACTGTCATTATGGCCCGTACTTACTTCCTGTACGGGTAATTCAATAACAATGTCTGCCTGTCCGGCAAGCGGGGAATTTTTATGGGAGGTTACAGCGACTACCATTGCATGGGCTTTTCTCGCCAATCCTGCAATATACCGGGTAATGTGTGTGCTGCCCGAACTACTGCAGGCTATCAATAAATCTCCCCTATCAATATTCGGGGTTGTTGCATCGCCGACACAATAGGCATTTAAACCGATATGGGTAAGCCGCATAGCGAAGGTGCGAGATACCAGTCCTGATCGCCCCTGTCCTGTAACAAACACATTTTTTGCAGTAAGAATTTGCGATGTAAACTCTTCGTAAGCTTTCTCATCAATCTTTTCAAGCACCGAGTGGATTTCATCCAGAATAATATGTGTGATTGCCTTAATACCCAGGGAATTGCCCCCGATCTTCAATTCGGTTTCCTTTAAAAAAATTTGAAATTCTTTGCTATGAAATTATCACAAGGACAAGGTTAGTGGCTGCAGCATGTCACACACTCTTTGTAAATCATGGCCAAACCAATAGAATTTTATCATGCTTTATCCTTTATTTCAAGAAATCATATCTCCTGACTGCCTACCCTCTCAGACATTTATTTTTGTTGCTCTCTGCATTGAGCTGTGTTAAAATTTCTTCCATTTGAGTATCGAAAGGAAATAAAATCTATTTTTCTATCCATTTAAAAAGGAGTATTTCGTGGGAGTCTTTTTAGGTAAACTCATAAGCCTTTACGAAATTGCGTTGCTTATTAGAATCGTACTCTCGTGGGTACCGCACAATCCGTATAATCAGGCCATACAATTTCTTTATAAAATTACTGATCCCGTATTGAATCCTGTCCGAAAACTCATTCCACCCATCAAGGGTATAGATTTTTCTCCCGTGATTGTGTTTGTTGGTTTAGGTATTGTAAAACGGATTGTGGGGGGAGTATTATAGTATTACCCTATAAAAACTTCTTTTTTGTGTAAGTTTTTTAGAAACAGCTATGAGTTGTATGTTGATAGTTGTAAGTTATTGCTTTGAACTGATAACTTTCAACCTGCAATTTTTAACTCAAACTTTTGGTTTGGTTGCGGCTACGCCGCCCCAGAATTTACGGCATTTCCGAAGTACATGATAAATATGCCTATAACGCTGCATAATCGCAACCAAATTGCCAACCCTGCTTCCACTCCTTCACAAGGGGGGATAAAAAAGCTCATTGTAATGGATGTAGATGGTGTCCTGTTTAAGGGACAATTTATTTTACATTTTGCACGTTTTCTTGGGACAGTAGTATACATCCGGGCGGTGATGCTGTGTCTTCTTTTTAATATGAATAAGATATCGATTCAGGAGCTGATTACAAGGGTATATGCACGTTATAATGGGGTTATGCTTAATCATGCCCATATGGTTTATAAAAATATTCCCCTGATAAAGAACGCAAGAGAAACGATTGAGACGTTGCGTAATCATGGATATTTTGTGGTCCTTATCAGCAGTGGCGTGCCGGATATCTTTGTGAAAGACCTTGCGGCCAGATTATCGGCGAATGACGGATATGGTTTAGAGATTGGTATTCATAATGAGCGGTTAACGGGTGATGTGTTTGGGCAACTTTTTAGATCCGATGGGAAGAAAGGCATAGTTGAAGAACTATTGAAAAAAAACAATCTTACATGGCTGAATACTGTTGTCCTCGTGGACGATCGTAACAACCTCGATATCATGCATAGAGCGGGTATTACTATCGGTGTGAACGCACATTATGCCGTACGACAGCGTGCACGGTACTTAATTGATAGCGGAAATTTGTCAGAGGTGCTGGATATCATGGATATCGAAGATGCCGATACGTCTAAGACGTTGTTTGCGGGTATGCGCAAGCAATTTACACACTCATGGTATCAGGAAATCCGGAGAAAACTCTTACATATCCTCATCGCTTTTGTACCCCTATTTTCTGGTTTCGTATTTAATACAACACTCCTGATACTTTTTTCATTATTGATTGTTTATATGATCTCCGAGTGTCTGAGGGTCAATGGTTATTCTTTCCCCCTGCTAGGCGGCATAACCAGGTCAAGTATCCGCAAGTTAGAGGAACGTGATTTTGCCTTTGGACCGGTAACCTTAGTTTTGGGCGCTATTCTGTCCTCACTGTTTTTTCCTGTGATTATTGCAAG
>JAUQXU010000030.1 GCA_030837935.1 Candidatus Brocadia sp. | reverse complement strand
CAGTTTGGGTATGCGGAACATGCAAGGAACTTTCCGTGACGACTCGTCTTAACGACCATGGCGCTGCCACATTTCTCACACTTTTGGTCAGTTGTTTCCGGAGGGGCCGGCACACCTTTTTCATCTAAGGGAAGTGTGCTTTTACAGGTGGGAAATGCCGAACATCCCAAAAACTTTCCGTGTCTTCCCCATCGTATAACCATCGGTTGTCCGCAGAGGGTACATATCTGGTTGCTTTCTTCGGGGGTACCTTTCACGCTTTTCATCTCTCCCACCGCCTTTTCCAAATCGGTTTTAAACGGGCCATAAAATTCCTTGAGCACATTCAGCCATCCAATTTTTTCATCTTCGATCTTGTCGAGTTCATCCTCCATGTGCGAGGTAAATTTCACATCCATTATTTTCGAGAAATGTTCAATGAGCTTTTCAGTAACCAGTGTTCCTAATTCTGTCGCATAAAAGGCGCGTTTTTCCTGTTTGACGTATCCTCGTTCTTGTATTGTGGAAATGATCGCAGCGTACGTACTGGGCCTTCCTATCCCCAACTTCTCTAACGTTTTAACGAGGGAAGCTTCGGTAAATCGCGGCGGCGGTTGGGTGAAGTGCTGGGTGGGCACTAATTCTATCAGTTCAAGCTTTTGGTCTTTCTCCAAAGGCGGGAGAATTTGTTCATCCTTTTCCAGTTCGTGTCCTGAAACACGGGTGTGGCCGTCAAAGAGCAATTCTCTCCCCTTGGCCTTAAACGTATAACGTCCGGAAGCGATTTCAACATCTGTTACGGCATAGAGTGCAGGATTCATCTGGCTGGCAACGAACCGGTTCCATATGAGTTCGTATAGTTTGTATTGATCTTTTGTTAAATGGTTTTTAATGGATTCGGGTGTATATTCAGCCATCGTGGGCCTGATGGCCTCGTGAGCGCCCTGAGTTCCCTTTTTGTCGGATGCGTGCACATTGGGTTTTTCAGGGAGGTAATTTTTACCATAGACATCCCCAATCAGCTTCCGGCAGGATGTCAGCGCTTGTTCAGAAATGTGGAAGGAGTCAGTTCTCATATAGGTAATAAGTCCTACTGCGCCTTCTGCGCCAATATCAATGCCCTCATAAAGCTGTTGGGCAATGAGCATCGTTTTTTTTGCGCTAAACTGCAATCGTGTGGACGCCTGTTGTTGCAAAAGACTGGTAGTAAATGGAGGAGGGGCATTGTTGCGTTTCGTTTGCTTTTTTACGTTAACAACAATATATGCTGCCTTCTGAAGTTCCTGAATAATGTCCTTAGCTTGTGATTCATTCTTTATCTCAATGTTTTCGTTATTGAACTTTTGCAAAAGGGCTTTAAAATGCTTAACGTCCTTGATTTTATCTTTGTCATCTGCGGTAATTGTTAGTTCAGCAGTAATCTTCCAATACTCTTGTGATTTAAATTCCTTGATTTCCTTTTCACGTTCTACGATGAGCCGAACAGCTACAGACTGAACACGGCCAGCGCTGAGTCCTTTTGATATCTTTTTCCACAAAAGGGGGCTTATCTGATACCCTACAAGGCGGTCGAGTATCCGGCGTGCCTGCTGGGCATTAACCTTAGCCATATTAATCGGACTGGGATGCTGGAAGGCCTCAAGAATGGCGTCCTTTGTGATTTCGTTGAAAGTAACCCGATGCGTCTTTTCCTCAGGTATTTCAAGGGCTTTCGTTAAATGCCAGGCAATTGCTTCTCCCTCGCGGTCAAGATCGGATGCCAGGTAAATGGCATCCGCCTTCTTTGAATCAGCCAATAATTCAGAAACGAGCTTTTTCCGGCTCGGCATTATTTTATATTCGGGAGTAAAATTGTTTTCCACATCGACGGACAGTTTTTTTTCCGGCAGATCCCGAACATGCCCCATCGATGAGCGAACAAAGAAAGAAGAACCGAGATATTTACCGATGGTCTTTGCCTTTGCAGGGGACTCAACAATTACCATATTTTTCTTAGCTTTAGCCATCTACACAACCTCAACATAACTGAAAAATGAAGATTTAAGCAGAGGTTGGAAACCGTGTCAAGACATTTCTGTGTTGTGTTGTATTGGAAATTCATTCACTTGAACTTCTTATACCTGTTTTTTAGGCAGATTGTGCTTCAAGAACGATGATAAAAACAAAATATAAAAACCATTTGATAATTGTAAAAAATATATATAAAATGATATTTTATTTTATTTTTTTTCATTGTCACCGGTGTAGTGTATACAATTAAGAGGGCGCTATGGTCTCGAGTTCTTGGTTCAGAAGACATCAAAAGACGGTTTATATCGTCATGATCTTTGCAATGTTTGTATGGGGCATTAGTTATTCTGCTATGGAAATGATCCCGAAAAAACCTATCGGTAAGGTATTAGGCAGGAAGATTACACAGAACGAATTTGCAGATATGTTGGGCCGATGGCAAAGATTGTTCTTCTCACAGGCGAAGGATTCGATTGTTTCCCTCGTCTGGAAACAGCTCATGTTTGTGGAAAAAGCAAAGAAAATGGGCATTACGGTAACAACGCAGGAGATTGACGAAGGTCTGCAGAGACTCGCTTTTCAGATATTTGGTGCAAGCGAGAATGTCAACAGTTCGAGACTGATCCAGTTTCTCTGCACGAATTTCAGGCTTAACCAGGAACAGATTGTGCGCACCTTACAAGAGGCGTTGCTTGTCGAGAAGCTGGAATCTATGATGCGTATGTCGGTAAAGATGCCAGCGGATGAAGTTTGGCAGAGATATTCCCTGGAAAATGAACAGGTAAAGCTTAAGGTGCTTACCTTGAAGGCAAAAGATTTTTCGGATTCGGTTCATGTAACCGAGGATGAAATTCGCGCCTATTATGAAAAATATAAGAATAACGAATACCGTGCAGACTCTGAGAAACCAGGATATAAGCTTCCTGAGAGGGTCAAGCTGGAGTGCCTGATTGCGAAGTATGATGATGTGGAAAAGCACGTATCGGTTACCGATGAGGAAATGAAAAAATATTATGAGGATAATAAAGAGGCACAATTTAAGATTACCACAGCGGAACAGAAATCCGAAGACGGAAAAGAGGGTAAGATTTCAGCGAAAGATACGTCTCCAACCGATAAGAATTCTATAAAAAAAGAAGAAAAGGAAACCGCCGATGCAGGCAAGACTCAGGAAAAGAAGACGGTAACCACATACAAATCTTTTCCTGAGGTAAAGGGGGAGATTCAAAAGATACTTGCAAGGCAAAAGGCAATGGCAAAGGCTATTGAAATAATGAACAAGCTGGACGAAGAAATCTATGAGACTATGGATAAGGCAGAACGTCCAAGTTTCAAGGATCTGGCAAGTAAATATAAAGTAACATATGAGATTCCCAAAGGTAAGAAGTCTCAAAGTGAACTTCTTACGGAAGATGATCTCTTAGAGGCATTGCCTGGTTCTGACCAGATTATTCAGATTGCATTTGACAGGGATAAATATGAGGCTTCCACTCCTCTGGATTTTGTAGAAGGTAAGGTCATTTTCCAGGTTATAGATAAAATGGCATCAGCGGCGCCGCCATTGGAAGAGATTAGAAATGTGGTGATCAATGATCTTAAGATGGAAAAGGGTCTCCTTAAGGCAGAGGAGATTGCTGAAAAATATGTAGGTACCACCAAGAGTATTCCATTCGACGACATGGTAAAGTCAATTAAGACGGAATACGGAATAAAAGATATCCCCGTTTGTGAAACTGATTATATTACTCGCCCAATGAAGCTTTTCAATAAAGACTCAAGATATATCGAGGCGCTGAAAGCGGATAGACCCAATGTTGCAAAGAAGGGATTCGAGCTGAAACAAGGTCAACTAGGAATTGCTTTAGAAACCGCCGGAGAAAAAGCTTGCTACATTATCACTGTAAACGATAGGAAGGCTGCAGATAAAACTGCCTTTGAGAGGGATAAAGAAAACGTAACCAAACGATATCTGTATGAGAAACAAGAAGCCTTCATGGCTGACTGGCAGAATGATTTGAGCCTGAATATGGAACTATACACAAAATTTCAATAGAGGTATCTTTTGGTTATTTGAAAATATGCTGTATTCTATTATGGGCGGGGGGCGACGCATGTATTGAAATCAGTATAGACAAGTTCTTACTCTCGACAACACATGCTTCGCCCATTACACTGCTGGAATTTTCAAAAAATTAAATTATTCCCAATATAAGGTTGTTTACCGCAGAGACAATAAGTTGAAAACGATTTATGGCATAAAGGAATTGACCCAAAAAATTCCTTACCCCGTGGCCACTATTGGAATGTTCGATGGTGTACACCGGGGACACCAAAAGATTATCGAAGGCATGAGACATCGCGCCCTGACGAAAAAAGGCGAGTCTGTTATAATCACCTTCAACCGCCATCCTAAAACCGTTATTGAAAACAGACCGCCTTCTTTTATCACTTCTCTGGAGCATCGATTGTCATTGCTTGAGCGTCTGGGAGTGGATTATACTGTTGTGCTCACCTTTGACCAAAAACTTGCGCAGATGACCGCTGAAGATTTTATCCATGAGATATTGACCTCTTGGTTGGGTGTAAAATGCATCGTGCTGGGGTTCAATTGTCATTTCGGAAAAAACCGTGAGGGGAACATCACCCTGGTTCGCCGATTGGCTGACAAATATGGTTTTGAGGTATACGAATGTCCACCAGTCATATATCGGGGTCAGGTAATTAGCAGCACGGCAATTCGACAGGCCATTCTTACAGGAGAACTAGAAACCGCGGAGAAGATGCTTGGCAGACCCGTTTCTATCCTGGGCACTGTCGTAAAGAAGTCTGGCAGGGGCAGAACGCTGGGGTATCCTACAGCCAATCTAGACTTGCATCATGAGGTGAGACCGCCCCGAGGTGTTTACGGGACAAAAATACGCTGGGCAGAGCAGGAACACCTGGCGTTGACCAATATTGGCCTAAGACCAACATTTGTGCGAGAACCCTCTGCCAGTGAAGACGAAACACTGGAGATCGAAGTGTACATCCTTGATTTTCAAGAGGATATCTATGGGCAAAACCTCGAAGTCCAATTCCTCTTTAAGATAAGAGATGAAATACCGTTTACTACGGCAGAGGAATTAAAGGCGCAGATTGACAGCGATAAAGCGGTACTCCTAAAAAAGGCATTAATATTTCAGTATTCTGAAGGGGGTTTGTAACTGTTATACCTGTAGTGCTCTCGGAAGACCTGATATTTCATTCCTTACTTTTTACTTTTGATGCAGAGTGAATTACATAAGTGTTTTGCCTCTGAAAATTTGATATGCCCTGTGTACAAAGCTTTTCCAATAATCATACCTGAAAGGGGTATTTGACTCAGCGCCTCGATATCTTTCAGTGATGAGATCCCGCCAGATGCAATAATTGGAGTTTTTACGGCGTCTAAAAGTTGCTTTAAACTTAGGATATTAGGACCTTGCAGCATGCCGTCCTTTGAGATATCAGTAAAGATCAAGGCGCAGGGAGATGCCTTCTCTATTTCCCTGGCAAAGGCAACGGCCTCCCATTCACACACGGAAGTCCATCCCTTCACGGCCACCTTACCGTCTTTTGCATCAATTCCGACCGCAATGCGTCCCGGAAAAGTCGTGCAGAGTTCACTTACCCACGATGGTGAATCTATTGCCTTTGTTCCTACAATCGCACGATCCACACCTAAATCGAGGAGCGTTTTAATGGACTGGGTAGTCCTTAAACCGCCGCCAAATTCGATAGGGATTTTTATCTGTGTGATAATTTGTTCAACAATGGCAAGGTTTTTTGGCGCACCTTCAAATGCCCCGTCAAGGTCAACTACGTGAAGATATTCAGCGCCCTGATCCTCCCATGCTTTAGCGACATCCACAGGGTTGTCAGCGAAGACCGTCTCTGCGTCCTTTTTACCCTGTGTTAATCGTACACATTTACCACCCTTTAAATCAATGGCTGGAATAATGAGCATATATGAGATTACCTTGTAAAACTTCTTGTTCCGGAAAGTTTTTTACCACTCCTCACCCTCTCCTTTGCAAGGATGGGACAAAGGGGGTAGTAAATTTGATTGCAGCCATGCTGCGCCATGTAATTGTCCGTAATAAAAGCTATAAATTTCCAAAGTTTTTGAGTATGGTAAGCCCGCATTCCTGGCTTTTTTCAGGGTGAAATTGTGTTGCGAATATGTTGTTGTGCCATATCATAGAGGTAAAACGCACACCATATTCCGTCTCCGTAGCTATGACTCCTTCATCCACCGGACAAACGTAATAGGAATGTACAAAATACATATACGCATTGCAGGGTACATTTTTCAGGATAGGAATATTCTCTTTCCTGAAACTGATCTGATTCCAACCCATGTGGGGAACCTTCAATTTCCCGGGTGTTGCGTCTTCAGAAAATTTAAATCGGATAACCTTGCCAGGAATTATATCTAGACCTTCGTGCTCACCATCTTCGTAACCTTTAGAAAATAACAACTGCAAACCAAGACATATTCCAAGAAAAGGTTTGCCCGATCGGATCCAATTTACAATTGGTTCTATGAATCCCCTCTGCCGTAAACCATCCATGGCGTCACGGAATGCCCCAACGCCGGGAAGCACTAGTTTGTCTGCAGTTCTGACATCGTTGGGATTGTCGGTAACCTCGACATCAAAGCCAAACCGTTCAAAAGCCTTCTCTACGCTGCGGAGATTTCCCATCCCATAATCAACGATTGCAATCATGTTAATTTCTATCCACCGCTTCCCCTGGGCACTATTACAAACTCTACACGCCGGTTTTGTGCCTTGCCGGTTTTTGATTTGTTGTCCGCCATCGGTTGGTATTGTCCGAATCCGGCAATATAAACCTTTGTGGGAGAAACTCCACATTCTTCTACCATATAATGAAGAACAGCAGTAGCCCGCGCTGCAGATAATTCCCAGTTTGATTTGTACTTGTCTTTTTGTCTGCTAATAGGGTCATTATCGGTATGACCTTCAATCCTGACTATTTCACCCGTAGTTTCAGTCTTGATTATACCGGCAATCTTCTTAAGCGTTGTTTTAGATTGAGGGCGCAATGCCGTTTGCCCGGGATCAAATAATATGGCACCTGGAAGTAATACAGAAACAGCACCGTTCTTTATCCTTACCGTTGCTCCGGTACCCTTGAGTTGATCTTCGAGCGCCCTTCTCGAATTCTCAAGCTGGTTCAGCTCGCTCTCATACTGGCTTGCCTTCGACGACAGATCTGCATTCTCCTGCTGCAGGTTAGTCAGATTCTCATTTAACTGCTGATTTTCCTGCCGCAGCCTTTTCAACTCTGCACAACCTGTACCCACAGCTAACATTCCTGCTATTCCAATCAGGCAAAAACTTCGCACCGCGCTACATCCTTTTACCATAATACTCTTCTCTCCTTTCATCGTAAGAAACTTTAACTCCACAAGAATCAGGTATTTTTACAGTCAGTAGTATTTATAAATGGAAGCCGCCAAATAACACGACAAAAAGTTGAACATATGAATTGATAATTCCTATAAAGTAGTCTTGCAAAAGGATGCACACCAGGGTAGCCGATGATAAAAATGGCCCGTAAGGAATCAAATGCTTTTTTTTTAGTAACAGTACGGGGATGCCCATGAGGAGTCCAAAAAATGGTGCAACAAAAAAGATCGCCACAGCCAATTTCCAACCTACAAAACCCCCAACCATTCCCATGAGTTTAACGTCTCCCAAACCCATGGCATCCTTCTTGAATACCCATTTTCCCAAAACACTGCAAAGAAATATCAGACCTCCGCCAACGAGCATCCCTAGGAGGGATGAGATAAACGTATCTAATCGGCAGATACCGAAAAGAGAAAAATTTCTCAAGGTATTTGGTTCGTTATGCAATCCCGGACAGAGCACACTAAAAGCAAGAGCAAGTGGAATACCTACAAACGTAACCTCGTTGGGAATGATGAAAAGCTCAAGGTCAACAAATGTCGATATAATCAGGGCACAACACAGAACTATATAACCAACAAAGACGCATAGCGATTCATGACGGTATTGAGTAAAAACATACACATGCGCGAACACGTATCCTGTTAACAACTCTACAAACGGGTAGCGTATCGATATTTTAGCCTTACAGGTCCGGCAACTGCCCCATAGCAACAGGTAGCTAAATACGGGTATGTTGTCATACCACCGAATGGGTGTGTTGCAAGCCGGGCAAAATGAACGAGACGATACGAAAAATTTTCCTTTGGGGATGCGATAGATACAGACATTCAAGAAACTGCCTATCGCTAATCCCACAGCGAAAACAACATACCACAAACTTGAACTACCCGCATCCAGGAGATTTTTCGGGATACAAGTACCCTCCTTTTTAGTTTCTTACAAAAACTATTTTGACAATTTTAGCAAAAAACAGTGCAAAATGAAAAATGTACATTGCAAACTACAAAATTAACCTTGCTGTTTGTATTTTGAAATTTTCATTTTACATTTCCGACTCGTTTGGGTCAGAACGATAACTGCTTCAAATATGTTTGACTAAAAGTTTTGCGGCATCCTATCAAAACGAATTAACAATTGCAAGATTAAAAGAATTTGAGTATAAAACTTGAATATGCGTGATTTTTTGTTAAACTACTTTTGTTTTGGCATAGGAGCTTACAGGGAACAACGTCTTGTAATTGCTTAATTATCGTAGAAGCACTCACTGCTGCGTTGAAAACCATCCCTCTATTCCCCCGCACGGAGAGGGTAAGTGGTAGTTGTAAGATCGGGAAGGTTTTGATCAATATTGAGAAATTCCGCATCGCTTTAAGAACTTGAACATGGATAATGTAATTTCAGTAATCCTGGGAGGGGGGCGTGGAACAAGACTTTATCCCTTAACGAAAGAAAGGTCAAAACCTGCCGTCCCGCTTGCGGGAAAATATAGACTCATTGACATTCCTATCAGCAACTGTCTGAATTCTGATCTTAATAAGATTTACGTGCTTACACAATTTAACTCTGCATCGCTTCACAGGCATATAACCAGGGCTTATAAATTCGATAATTTCTCCAGGGGTTTTATTGAAATTCTGGCA
The DNA here is from genome assembly GCA_030837935.1 of Candidatus Brocadia sp. Lineage (GTDB taxonomy): Bacteria > Planctomycetota > Brocadiia > Brocadiales > Brocadiaceae > Brocadia. The sequence goes on along the minus strand of JAUQXU010000030.1, from coordinate 5,875 downwards.
GCAACCCAAACCATTGAAAGTATGAACTGGTACCAGGGTACTGCCGATGCCGTTCGGCAAAACCTCCGTTTTTTTAACCAACCCAATATCGATTTTGCATTGATACTCTCCGGTGACCAACTCTATAGGATGAACTATCAACAACTCATCAAAGAACATATTAAGAATGGGGCAGAGGTAACCATTTCCGTAATCCCCGCGGAAAGAAAAGAAGCACCTAATTTAGGGATATTAAAGATAGACGAACAAGGTCGCATTATCGGTTTCTTTGAAAAACCAAAGGATGAGAAGACCATCGATTTTCTTTCGCTCGATGCAGCCGCTTTTGACAGGCGTGGTGTTAGCGCCAAAGGCCGCACACTTCTTGCATCAATGGGCATTTATGTATTTAATCTTGACGTATTGAATGACGTACTGAAAGAAACCAATAAATCAGACTTTGGTAAGGATATCATCCCGGAAATAATAAAAAAGAGACGCGTATTCGCATATTTCTTTGACGGTTATTGGGAGGATATTGGTACGATCAAATCATTTTATGAGGCGAATCTGAACCTGGCCTCGCTCAGACCCAGTTTTGATTTGTATAGCGAAAAGGCGCCGATTTATACCAACCCGCTTTTTTTGCCCGGGTCAATCATCAACGACTGCAAGATTACACAATCCATTATCTCGGACGGTTGTATTATCGATAACGCCGAAATACATAATTCTGTGATTGGAATCCGAAGTATTGTTGGTAAAAGCACGCTTATTCGAAACTCTATCATCATGGGTGCAGATTATTACGAAACAGAAGCGAATATTCGGACAGACCGGTTAAAAAAGATACCAGATGTAGGTATTGGTAACAATTCCCGTATCGTTGGGGCGATTGTTGACAAGAATGTACATATCGGAGACCATGTAAATATAGAAAATACAAAGAAAGTAGAACAGTTTGACGCAGAAAATTACATGATTCGTGATTATATAGTCATTATACCAAAAGCCATTATTATACCATCACATACCGTAATATAACTAAATAATTGTAATTACCACTTGAAAATCTATACAGGCATTGTATAATTCAACGTAATTTATACTAAATATCATAAGGTAGGTCTTTATGGAAAATTTAATAAAAACACTAAGACATTTAAAACCCAAGATTAACACGATGCGAATCAATCGGTGTTGGTTCAGACATCCGCAGGGGATGTCTGCCACGATTCTACAATGGTTTGCGCTAGACCTCGAACCTCCGTCGTGTGGCCGAGTTCAGTGCAACACCACATCAGGAGAGAAACCATTTTACAACTGATAGAAACCAGCCTCTCGAAGATAACAGAACGTAGTATCAGTATCGAAGAAAAATGCAAGCTGTATGGTTTAAACCGGTTAAAAATTGAAGACAAGAAACTCTTTGGCAAATATGTAAAGGAAGAAAACGTAAATTTATGTGATTACTCTTTTGCAAACAATTTTATATGGAAAGGCTCAATAGAATTATTATGGAAATTGATTCATGATAATTTCTGCCTCTTTGGCGTGACTTCCAAAGGGATGTGCATGATGCTCCCACCGCTCGGGAAAAAGAACATTCAAAACACCCTCCGTGAATGTTTTTCCATAATGCGAGAAATTAACGACTCTAGTGGTTTTGAATCATATATTAATTATGTTTACGAAGACTTCCTGCATCTTTTTGACACGAGTTCCTACCGCATAATTGAAGGTTATCCTGATTACATCTACAATACGTCCGATCTTATAAAACTCACCGGAAGAAAGTACGAAAAGAAGAGAAACGAGATAAACTATTTTAAGAAGCACTACGATGCTTCCTTCGAAAAGTTCTACCCCAAACATATAGCAGACGCCCTCCTTATGATTGATCAATGGAAAAGGGAGAAGATACAGGAATCGAATCTTTCAAACCACAACGAATCTCATTATCAGTACAGTCTTGTCCACGAAGCAGAAGCAGCTAAATGCGCAATCATCTTTTCGGAAGAATTAGGATTGGAGGGAGCGATCATTACAATTAACGGTCGTATTGAAGGTATTACTTTAGGTGAAAACATTGCACCTGATACTGCATCCGTTCTTATAGAAAAAACCAACAATAACTTTCATGGTATGCCTCAATTTATCTACCAGCAGTTTTGTGCCAGCGATTTCTCTGGATTAACTTACACCAATGCTGGTGAGGATTGGGGTATAGAAGGGCTGAGAAGGGCAAAGATGTCATATCATCCCTGCATTTTGGCAAAGAAATTTCTCATTTACGAAAAATAGCACCTTGGTGAATTACTATAAGGCAAAGCATTATCACTAATAGGAGAAACTGTTACGTAGAATTTCCTGAAGGTTAAGCCCCATAGCCCCTATAGCTCAACTGAATAGAGCGTTGGCCTCCGGAGCCAAAGGTTGCAGGTTTGAATCCTGCTGGGGGCGCTTATTTTATGCGGATAGTGTGGACGGATTTGTGACGGAATGTTAACGCAAGGTGCTGGATGTTACACGTGGTACTAGCTTTGAGTCTCTTGTCTTAACGGGGGGCTATATCGGCATGAGGCGGGCGAGCTGATTATTCCGAAGTATGAGGATGTCGCCTGAAGAAGAGGCTTATCTATGTGAGCCACCGATCTATAGATAACGGAGCAATAAAAAATTAAGGAGCGGATTGTAATTTGCTCTGATTATTGTTACGATTCTTTCAATTCCCAACAGTCTTACTCAGTCAGCACTATTCTACCCCACATCATGCGTTTTCCACCTGTTCGTTTTTTTGTCCTCTTTGTGCTCGTCATACATGATTCTTTTCTCTTGTCAAAGGGCAAAGAATATCCTTTTTCTTTTGTAATTACGACGGCGAAGGCATCTTGCGCGGCGTCTCTACCCTTTTGGTATAAACTTCCTTCTCTGTCTTGTGTTGCGCCTCCTGATATTGCGCAATAGCCTTGCTGGCCGTTCCGACGAGTTCGGCATAGGTTAGGGGGGCAAGGAAAGGGTCTGGGGTTTTGAATAATTCGGCCTTGTGTACCACAGGCTTCAGATTTTGAGTTTCCTGGGTTTTCCTGTAGCTGATTTGTGGATAACACGCTATGAATTCCTAACTTCATTTCGGAGAACCTCACGGTTTAATCCGACCGGAATTATTTTTAAAATACCCTTGACAATTTACAAGTAATGAATATAATTTTTCTAACGTATTGAGAATGAGTCTCAGTAAAATTCTTTCGAGGTGATCTGATTATGCGTTATTTGAGTCTGCTTGTTGTCGTGTCTTTGCTCGTATTCGTTTTTATCGCCAATAGCTTTGCGCAATCTTCCGAAACGGAGTCTCTGAAAAATAAGGTCGACATGCTCGAGAAAGAATTGCAAGAGATAAAGGACCTGCTTAAGCAGCAAATTGAAAGGGACGTCCAAAAAGAAAAGGAAATTGCATCGTTAAGGGAAGAGGTGCAAAAAAAGGAGGTAAGGGTTGCTGAAGAGGAAATACCTGCGCAACCAACAGGCGTGAGAGTGACAGAGGGTGGACAAAGTGCGGAAGAGGTGCATTCTTTGGCCAAGCCAGGAGCTGAATTAGAAGAAAAAAACCTTGCTCCGGCCTTTGGTGGTGTCTATACAAAGCCATTCCTGAGGAGATTTGGGAGAAATACCTACCTTGGTGGCTATATGGACTTCGAGTACAGGACAACCGAAAACGAAGCCGATCCACAGGGTTTTACGCAAAAGAGATTTATTCCCTTCATCTATTCAGATATCTCCGACCGCGTGAAACTTGCAGCAGAAATAGAATTTGAGTTTGGTGGCGTGGGAGGCGGCAGAGATGGAGAAGTGATCCTGGAATTTGCAACCATGGATTTTTTGGTAACCGATTGGATCAATTGGAGGGGCGGGTATCTCCTTACACCTCTGGGAAAACTTAATTTAGTGCATGATTCTCCTTTGCAAGACCTTACCGACCGACCTCTGGTAAACCAATTGATTATACCAACCACCCTTACGGATTTAGGGATGGGGTTCTTTGGCACCCTTTATCCATCAGAACTCAGCAAACTTGATTACGAGATTTACGTTACCAATGGTGTATTTCGCGGCTTAGATGCAGACGGTGAAGCACGCTTTGGAGAGGTAAATGGATTGAGAAGTTCTAAGAGTGGATATGTCAACGATAACTATAATGAAAACCCAGGTATTGTGGGTCGTGTGACCTTTAGTCCTTTTATCGGGTTAGAGTTTGGCGGGTCTGCATATACATGCCGATATGATGAAAATAATGAAAATCAATTGACCATCCCGGCGTTGGATTTTATCTATCAAAGAGGACCGTTTGAATTCTTAGGGGAAGGGGCTTATGCCTTTATAGAAACAGATAGCTTTGCAGAGGCTGCTGGTATAACCGATGATATGTGGGGATATTATCTGGAGGGCCGATACCATTTCATGCCCTCTATATTAAAAAGCTGGAATCCTAAAATATTCACAGAGAACTCGACCTTTACCGGTGTTCTGCGATGGGATCAGGTGCAAACGGCTGGCAGAGATGACAATTTTGAAAGGGTTCATTGGGTAAGAAATCGGCTCACACCCGGTTTGAACTATCGTTACACCGAAGACACGGTCTTTAAGTTGGATTATCAAATTAATATGGAAGAGAAAGACATGTCCGATACAGCTAATAACGCCTTTTTGTTTTCTGTAGCAACCTATTTTTAATTTAATTGTTTAGGAACTTTTGTTTTGGACGCAGATGGGCACGGATTGTCAGGATATTAAAAAATACGTGTAGTTGTCTGTGGGCATCTGCGAAATCTGCGTCCGAACTACTGTAAGGAGTGCCGAAATTGAAGAAAAAGATACTTGTGCTTGGAGGAGGACCTTGTGGTTTATCAGCCGCATGGGAATTATCCCGGTACGGACACGATGTTACCGTCATTGAAAAAGAATCCCGGGTAGGAGGGTTATGTGTTACGAATGAATATAAGGGCTACCGGTTCGACCTCGGGGGGCACCGTTTTATCTCAAAGAACAAGGAACTTGTTGGGAACGTTTGTAACATGATGGGTAATGAGCTCCTGACTTCTCATAGGAAAAGCGTTATTTTGTTAAGAGGGAAGACGTTTGAGTATCCCCTGTCCGCCAAAGATATATTTCTGAAGATGGGCTTCTGGACAAATCTGAAGGCATTTACATCGTATGTAATCGCCGCCATTTCCCGGATTGTTTTTCGGAAAAAAGACATTTCTTTTGAGGATTGGATTGTCAACCGCTTCGGACGAACGCTCTACAATTTATTCTTTGGCCCTTATACCGAAAAATTATGGGGTATCTCTCCAAAGCTCATCTCAACTGATTGGGCATCCCAGAGGATTTCTTTGTTGAATCTCAAAGACGTCCTTTTCCGACTCTTTAAACTAAAGAAAGGCACTCCGCGAACCTATGCCAAAGGTTATTTCTACCCAAAAAAAGGTATAGGTCAGATGTTTGATATCATGAGTGAGGAAATTTCCGGAATGGGAGGAAAAATAGTCCTGAATGCAAGTGTTTTACGCATACAGGTAAACAACAATAACGTTAAAAGTGTGTGCTATGCCCAGCACGGTGTCACAAGGACGATTGATTGCGATGCGGTCATTTCCACGATTCCCCTGACTGATCTCGCAAAGGCATTTCCGGGATATCTAACGCAGGATGTTTTACATCATACAGCGTCGCTAAAATTCCGGTCGGTGAGATTTTTGAATATGCTGGTTGACCTCCCTGACATTAGTGATAACACGTGGATGTACGTCTCAGAAGGGAAATATATAACGACACGTATCCAGGAACCCAAGCGCCGAAGTCCCTTTAGCGCACCAGAAGGAAAGACATCCGTTATGCT
>JAUQXU010000345.1 GCA_030837935.1 Candidatus Brocadia sp. | reverse complement strand
AGCGCCTGATGACGGCTGTGTTTGATTATTATGAACTGGCGCATCCGCATGAAGGCGTGGGAAGCGGCTTTAAATACAAAACCGTTCCTCACATTACTTTGAAAAGCATTGCCAACAATGAGCCTCCTGGACAGGAAACCTTATATGACCAGCCGTTTATAGATAGCAAACGATTACGGGTGACCGGCCCGTTCACGGTTGAGGCCGTTCCTGCACCGGTGGCAAAATCGTTTGAAGAAGTGGAACACACCCCTGGCCCCTCTCAAGAGGGGAATTTGACTGCCGATGCATCTGTTGCCCGTAGCGGCGAAACCCTTCGCCAAAGCAATTGGCGGGACGAACTGCTTCGCGCTGGCGTAAGGGCAAAGGGCGGCAAGCTGATTGAATTTAAAAGGGTAGAGCCGTTAAGCGGCACACGGTATTTACAGGCAGAGGCAGAAACGAAACCCACCCCTGACCCCTCCGGAGGAGGGGAAAAAGTGCAAAGGGTATTGGTTTGCTTTGGCCCTGAGCATGCGCCATTGGAGCAACGCATGGTAGAACTGGCATTGGAAGAAGCCATGCACCTGAAACCCAAGCCACAGATCGTCTTATTCTGTGCCTTCCAGTTTGACGAAGAAGCCGCCAAAGACATTGACGAAACCAACTGGCCCGGAGTTACCCTGCTCAAAGCCCAGATGAATGCCGACATGCTCACCGAGGATTTGAAGAAGAAACGGAGCAGCAACGAAAGTTTCTGGCTCATCGGTCAACCCGATGTTGTTCTTTGCCCTGTCATTGCGAGTGGAACGAAGCAATCTAAGAAAGATGCCGCGGCTAAGCCCCAGCATGACAAACAGCAGTACGTTGTCGAAGTTCATGGCTTCGATTACTACAACCCCAAAACAGGAAGGGTGGAAAGCGGTGGAAAGGGAGACATTGCCATGTGGATGCTCGATACCAATTACGATGGACGCAGTTTGTTCCCATCGCAAGTATTCTTCCCTATGGCTGGTGCTAAAGAAGGTTGGGCAACCTTAGTCAAAAACCTGAAGGCAGAGATTGATGAAGAAAAGATAGAAGCGTTCAGAAGAACCGTATCCTTGCCTTTTACCCCTGGCAAGGCAGTGGCAGTAAAGATTATTGATGCAAGGGGGATTGAGAGTTTGAAGATTATAAGGCTATAAAAGTTAGTGTTATGAATCAAGATTTAATGATCAGGCTTTTTCGTTCCATTGAAGGTGACCTTGATGATGATATCATAAAGGTTGCTGATAAAATCATTGAGGACGAAAAGCAAAAGGGACACGTCAAATTGGCTGATAGGCTTAAAGGAATATTGGAAAGAAACGTGACAACCCACAAAGGTTTCCAAAAGAAACTTAAACCACTATTACCTGAAGTCACCATAATTCCAACTGACAAGAGGAATGGTATTCCTCTTGCGTTGCTTATTGAACGGAAGAATCTTCGACATGAAATGGTTCTGCCCAAATTTGTAGAAACGAAAATTCAGAGAATTGAAAAGGAATATGTGGCAAGAGAACGCCTTGCTCATTTTGGATTAAAACCACGCCGGAAGATTTTGCTTTATGGTTCACCGGGTTGTGGAAAAAGTATGAGTGCAGAAAGAATAGCGTGGAATATAGGTTTGCCATTTTTAAAGGTACGTTTCGAAGCGATTATTTCTTCTTATCTTGGAGAATCAGCAACAAACCTGAAAAAATTGTTTGAGTCGGTTAAAAATTATCCTTGCGTATTGTTGCTTGATGAGTTTGATTTCATTGCTAAAGCACGTTCAAGCGGACAGGATGTAGGAGAAATGCATCGTGTAGTGAATATCTTGCTAAATCTTCTTGAAGATTACGAAGCACCCGGCCTTCTTATTGCAACTACAAACCTTGAGGGTGCGCTTGATAAAGCAGCATTCCGTAGGTTTGATGATATTATTGAAATTCCAAAGCCGGGAAAAGAAGAAATTGTCAGGCTTTTAAGAACCACATTATCATCTATTAAAGTTTCCAAGATCATTATGTGGGATGAGATTGCTACAAAAATGAAAGGCTTTTCTGCTGCCCTTGTGGTTAAAGTAGCGAATGATGCCGCAAAAACTGCGGTAATTCAAAACCAAAAGATTGTTGAGAAAGAACACCTTTTAAAAGCCCTTAGTGAAAACGTTAAATATAACAAGTAATGGCAATGGCAAGATTTCCGCATTTACAACTTAAAAGAAAAATTGATGGTTCGTATAGACCGAAAAAAGGTGGTGGTAAGAAGGAAGTAAACCCAACCACTAAGGCAAATCTTACCACAAACAGAGATGGACATGGTGGAAAGTTGTTATCATCAATAGATGTTCTCTCGAACTATTGGGAAAAACAACCTTCAATCAAGAGAAGCCCAAAATCTTCCTGAATTACCTGATTCAGGAGTAGTTCCTGTATATTTGCAGGTTGATACTCAAGTTTTCGATGCAGAATCGTTAAAGAGTTTTGGAATAGAAATTATAGCAGAAGAAGAAAACGGTTTCATAATAGGAGCATCTGCGGATAACTTTAAATCTCATAGTGAGAAGATCAATAAATTTATTAATCAAGAGGGTAGGTTTAAAAACAAAGCCTCTCAGTTATGGCAAATTAATGATGGCACACAATGGAGAATTGAGCAAATACTTTCGGATGACTTGAGAGCAAAATGGGGGCAAATCCAGGATGGCGACCAAGTGGTTGTAGATGTAGGGATTGCATGCTATGTGAAAATTCCCCAGCAACCTGAAAGAGAAGATGATGATACCGATGAAAAATACCAACAAAAGATATATCGATGGAAACAAAAAAAGGAAAAACTGGACTTAAAAAGAGATGCCATAGCCAGAAAGCGACAAACCGAATTTGAAAAATTTGTCAGGGCATACGGAGGAGAATTATTAGGTGCATATATTGATTTTGATGATAGTTTCTCTTGCCGAATTAGGATATCCGGAAAAGGACTAAAAGATATTGTACTCAATTATCAATATCTTTTTGAAGTAGTTGAATACGACCCTCTCACTATTGCAGATATTTCAACAGGTGAAATTGATAATATAGACCCAACATTAATTCCTCCAGAGGAGGGTTTCTCTAAAGTATGTGTGATTGACAGTGGAATTCAGGAGGAGCACAGACTACTTGCACCTGCCATAGATGCAGCTTCATCGGTTTCATTTGTTCCAAGCGATACAGGTACAGCGGACGTAGCAGGCAATGGTGGACATGGCACAAGAGTAGCAGGGGCAGTTTTATATCCATCGCAAATTCCAAGAACAGGCGAGTATCCACTTCCTTGTTTCATTCAAAATGCCAAAGTACTAACATCCATTGATGAAGAAGCGAGATTGCCGAAGAACCTATATCCTCCAAAACTTATGGAAAATATAGTTGATAGGTTTAATGGGACAAGAATATTCAATATGTCCATCAACTCATATAACCCCTGTAAAGTTATCCACATGTCCCAGTGGGCTTCAGCCATTGATAAGCTGATGTTTAAGAACGATATCCTGTTTATTCTTTCTGCTGGAAATCTTGGAAATACGTCAGGAAATCCCTTGAAACCCGGAATAAAGGAGCATTTAGATGCAGGCAGAAATTATCCTGAGTACCTTCTCGAAAGTTCCAGCCGGATTGCTGATCCTGCACAAAGTAGTTTTGCCTTGACCGTAGGTTCAATTTGTGTACGCCCAGCATGGGCATTAACTAATGGGTGAAAGTCCCTGCGGGAAAATCACCGTAGATTCGAGGTTGAATATACGCGAACCGCTAGCAAAATTC
>JAUQXU010000344.1 GCA_030837935.1 Candidatus Brocadia sp. | reverse complement strand
TTCCGAAGAGAAGTGGCGTTGATAAGACTTATCACAAGGTGAAGGAGGCGTGGCAGAATATTGTTGGCGAAGAGATTTGTCAGTGTACGGAGATTACGGGTTTTAAAAGAGGGGTATTGTATGTTAGTGTTGAATCAACACCGTTGATTCATCATTTGACTAACTTTGAGAAGGGTGCTATAATTTTCAGGATTAATGAATTGATGAGTACACGATGCATAGAGGATATTCGTTTTAAGGCGGGAATGATAAATGATGACAGAAGAAGGTAACTTGGCGCTAGATCAGGACGCGTATGATTCAACGTCGATAAAGGTGCTTGGTGGCATTGAGGCTGTCAGGAAAAGGCCGGCTATGTATATAGGTGATACGACGTCCAAAGGGCTACATCACCTTGTGGAGGAAGTTGTTTGCAACAGTGTGGATGAAGCTGTGGCTGGTTTCTGTGAAAATATAAGCGTTAAAATGAATATAGACGGAAGTATTACGGTGGTGGATGATGGCAGGGGTATTCCTGTTGATCTGCATAAGGAGACAAACAGGTCTGCGCTGGAAGTAGTTATGACGGTGCTCCATGCGGGGGGGAAATTTGAGCATAAGAGCTATAAGATATCTGGTGGTTTGCATGGGGTTGGGGTATCGGTCGTAAACGCACTGAGTGAATGGATGGAGGTAGAGGTTAAGAGAGATGGACATGTGTATTTTCAGCGGTATGAAAAGGGTGAAGTGAAGTCTCCTGTGGAGGTTAGGGGAGTCACGAAGAAGAGAGGGACTAGGGTTGTTTTTAAACCAGATCGGGAAATATTCGAGGATACGACGTTTTGCTTTGAGACGATAGCGAAAAGGCTGAGGGAGTATGCCTTTTTGAATAAGGGAATAAAAATAACATTGGTTGATGAAAAGACAGAAAAAAATGAGACGTACCAGTACGAGGGCGGCATAAAGGCATTTATAAAAGAACTTAATGAAGGAAAAGAGGTAATCCACAAGGATATCATATACTTTGAAAAGGAATGTAATGGAACGATTATAGAATTGGCCATGCAGTATAATGACGGGTATAGTGAAAATGTATATTCCTTTGCAAACAATATTAACACAGTAGAAGGTGGTACTCACCTGAGTGGTTTCAGGGCTGCCCTTACAAGAACTCTCAATGGTTATGCAAAAAATAAGGGACTTCTCAGTGAGGAAAAGGCGCCCACGGGCGATGACTATAAAGAAGGACTCACCGTTGTTATAAGTATCAAACTGCCGGATCCTCAGTTTGAAGGACAAACAAAAACGAAGCTTGGCAACCGTGAAGTACAGAGTTTGGTAGAAGCGGTGATAAATGAACAATTAGGAACGTATTGTGAAGAGACGCCGTCAACGGCAAAGGCAATTATTAACAAGGGGATAGATGCAGCCAGGGCAAGGGAAGCTGCACGAAAGGCCAGAGACCTGACAAGGAGAAAGGGAGCTCTTGGTAGTTCGAATCTTCCCGGAAAATTAGCAGATTGCTCTTCCCGGGATTTTGAGACCTCAGAATTGTTTCTTGTAGAAGGTATCTCGGCAGGTGGCACGGCAAAACAAGGAAGGGATCGTACATTTCAGGCAATTCTGCCGTTAAAAGGTGTGATTATAAATGTAGAGAAGGCGCGCATTGACAAGATGCTAAGTAATGAAGAAATTCGCACTTTGATATCTGCCCTTGGTACTGGCATAGGAACGGACGAGTTCAATGTGAGCAATCTACGGTATGCAAAAATCATTATTATGACAGATGCGGATATTGATGGAGCACATATCAGGACTCTTTTGCTGACATTTTTTTTCCGGCAGATGATAGATTTGATAGACAAGGGACATATTTACGTCGCCCAGCCACCCTTATATAAGGTAACAAAAAATAAGAGGCAAGAATATATTTATGACGACAGGGAATTACAAAGGAAACTCATTACGCTTGGGGTTGATGGGACGGTTATGGAAATTAACACCGCAAAGAAAGAGAGTTTGAATAATTCAAAACTGGGCAAGCTACTGCAACTCTTGGTACAAATGGAAGAGTATGTAAAAATATTAAGGAAAAAAGGGATATCGCTGGATAAATTTTTAGGGTTAAGGCACAAAAAGAACGGGAACTTTCCCCTATATAAGGTATCTTACAAAGGCGAGGTACTTTATATCTATTCAGAAGAAGAACTGGAAAAATATATAAAAGAGAAACAAGCAGAAGAGGGAAGGGAATTAGAGATAGCGGAAGAAGAGGATGCAGCCGGCGCCAAGCAGGAAAAAGAAGAGAGTGCATTTGAGGTTATAGAGTATCACGAGAGCAGAGAGATCGAAAAAATCATACGTGAGATAGAGGAGTATGGTTTTTCAATAGACGAGTACTTCAACGGTCATGACCAAGAAAAACCAAGATATAAATTAATCTCCGGAGATACCGAAATATTTGCTCAGTCCCTCAGCGAGGTTCTATCAAAAATACGTGAGATTGGAAGAAAAGGGTTAGAAATACAGCGTTACAAAGGTTTAGGTGAAATGAATGCAGAAGAACTAGCAGAGACCACGATGAGTGTGAACACCAGAACACTGTTAAAAGTAAAAGTAGAGGATGCGGCGAAGGCAGACTCAATCTTCAGCACCCTGGCAGGGAAAGATGTTCAGCGGAGAAGAGAGTTTATAGAAAAGCACGCGCTGGAAGTGAGGAATTTGGATATTTAGTTTTTTTGAAATGGGAGCCACTGTGATTTCATGCAGAAGAAAGAATTAGAGTACATGGAAAATCTGCTTTTAAGCAGAAAAAATATATTGTTGCGGGAATTTGAAGAGAGATTCAAAAAATATCGGGAAAACTACAGGGAAAAATTAACAGACATTGCAGAGATCGCTTCCAGTTCTTCAAATGAGGTGTTAGAAATAACAGTTGCGGAAGAAGATGCGAAAGAATTGAAACAAATAGAAGATGCCTTGGCCAGGATAAAAGCGGGCCATTACGGAGTTTGCGAGCAGTGCGGCAGAATAATAAAAAAAGCACGGCTAAAGGCAATTCCTTTTGCTACGCTTTGCGTAAGTTGCAAAGCGGAAGAGGAAAAGGTGTGTGATGAGAAAACTGCCCAGACACGATGCGAACCGGAAGACATGGTTAACAGACCAGAAAATAATGAAGCAGACGAGGCAGACAAAAAACATATGAGAAAGAGAATAATAGAATCCGAATATGATGACCACAGAAACTAAAATTAAAAAGATCCCAGACTAATGACCTTAGTTAAAACCTTTTTACATACCTGCAAAAAGTACGCCCGGAAAACTGCTGTTATAGACCACAATGGCGCCATTACTTACGAAGATCTCCGCCAGGAAGCTATAAAGTGCGCTGGTCGTTTATTATCAGGAGAGACCGCAAGAAATACAGGAATACTCCTCCCCAACGGGAAAGAATTCGCAATTACATTTTACGGAACCCTTATGGCAGGGAAAACACCCGTTCCATTGAATTACTTGCTCTCACCGGCACAATTGCTTTATGTGATCCGTGATGCAGGTATAGATACCGTTTTCACAAATAACCTTTTTTCGCACATGCTTGGAAATCAAATAAAAAATACCTTTTTGACAGAAGAGAGACAACCGTGTGCATCATGTAATGAAGGAAATATTAAGCAAGGAGACGAAGAAGAACAGGCTGCATTACTGTATACATCGGGCACAAATGCCAACCCGAAAGGGGTAATATTAACGCATAAAAATTTCATGAGCAACCTTGATGGGTGTATACATGCCTTCCATTTTACAGAAAAAGATACAATACTCGGTATCCTTCCGCTTTTTCACACCTACGCACTAACTACGACCCTGATATTACCTATCTGTGTGGGTGCAACGGTTATTTACCTTGCGCGGTTTTCAGGACCAAAGGTTTTGGAAATGATTGAAAAATATAAAGTCACATCGTTGTTTGCCATTCCATCCATGTACAGAGTACTTTTGCGAACCGCTGAATCAACAAAACACGACTTGAGCACGCTGAGGCTCTGCACATCCGGAGGTGAACCCCTGCCAGGTGACGTTCTGGATGCGTTCAGCAAGGTGTTTCCGGTTCCTTTAATTGAAGGTTATGGATTAACTGAAGCCACGGCAATTGTTTCGGTAAATCTTCCCGAAAAATGTAAGCCGGGCAGCATTGGTCCACCCTTGAATAACCTCGAGGTAAAGATTGTCAATAATGATGGTCTGAGCCAGCCTGTAAACAAAGAGGGCGAGATATGGGTGAAAGGGCCAAATATAATGAGGGGATATTATAACCTACCCAAAGAGACGGCAGAAACTATCACATCAGACAGGTGGCTTAAAACAGGAGATTATGGCAAACTCGATGAAGAAGGATTCCTGTGGATTACAGGAAGGAAAAAAGAATTAATTATTATCAGTGGAGAAAACGTATCCCCAAATGAAATTGAACAGGTCATCAGCGGGCATGAAAAGGTCTTTGAAGTAGCCGTTGTTGGAGTAACGGACAAAGTTCGCGGCGAAGTAGCCAGGGCATTTGTCGCCTTACATGAGCATGCAACGTGTACAGAAGAGGAAATCAGGGACTATTGTGAGCAACGATTACCACACTACAAAGTGCCTAAATATTTTGAATTCCGCAAAGAGTTACCCCATGGCCCCACCGGCAAGATTTTAAAAAGGGCCTTGAAATAATATACATATTCAAGCCCAACAAACCAGAATTCCTCAGGTATGGTACGGAATAGCCTTTTCCCTATTTAACTTTCTTTTTTGAAAGAAACATAGAAACGTTACGTTTGTGTAACCAAAGGAACACGATGTCTTTGCCATCTTTCTTGCCACTTTTAATTACTGGTGTAACCGGGGTGCCGGGTTATAGCGCCTTTCAGTATTTTCATGCAAAGTATCCGAACCACGTTACTGCTATCCGTCCTGTTCGATATTGGCCGCTTCGTGGGGAAGGTATTATCCCTCTGGATATTGAAGATCACAAAGGACTTGCGGAGTTGATGAAACTGAAGCGGTTCAAGTCCGTTTTGAACGGAGCCGGCTCCTGCGCATTGAAATCCTGTGAAATGAATGCCGTACTTGCCTACCGCGTAAATGTGCAATCAGTCTTAAATGTACTGGAAATGATAGGAAGCCGTGATGTGCGACTGATTCACCTTTCGACGGATCTGGTATTTCCCGGAAAGACAGACGGATTATATACAGAAGGAGACGCCGTGGCGCCCGTCACGATGTATGGCAAGACCATGGCTATAGCCGAAGAAATTGTTATGCTCAGGTATCAATCTGCGGCAATTTTTCGTATTTCGCTGCCCATGGGGATTAGTGTTAACGGACATGCCGGGGCCATTGATTGGATACTCTCGCGTTTTAAAAAGAATAATCCAGCTACATTATACTTTGACGAATTAAGATCCCCTTTTTATTGTGAAGATTTTAATGAGGTTATGGAACTAACCCTCGGAAATACCATAAAGGGCATTTACCATCTTGGTTCGCACCGGCATCTCAGCCTTTATCAGATCGGACAAATCGTTAATAAAGTGGGCGGCTATATCCCGGAACTTCTTAAGGGGTGTATGCGTAAAGAAGCAGGACCCATGCCGCCAAGGGCAGGAAATGTTACAATGAGTAACCAAAAGCTTGTCCAGGCCTTAGGAGTTGATCTTTTTCGCAAGTGGCCATACCTGGAGGATCATGTTCCCGATGGGAGAGATTGGCATTATGACCGTCCTGATCACATGGTCTTTCATCCGGAACAGATTCACAAATGCCTTTATAGAATCCCCACGGCTTGTTAAATAATTTTTAGCAAACTTAGTATCTCCTCCGCTGCGTGTTCAGATGCCCCGGGCTTTCCAATCTTGTCAATTAATCCGGTCAATTCATTTATACAGGTCTGTCTTTTTTGACTATTACTAAGCAGTTGTAATGCCTGATTGGCCAACCAGGTGGAATTTTTTCTGAACATGAGAAGTTCTGGAACAATCATCTTGTGGGCGAGGGTATTCACCAGGCCAATATAAGGAGTAGTAAGGAATGGCCTGGCTATAAAATAGGCGAAGGGGGATATTTTGTAAACAATAATCATCGGTTTGAGATAGTAAGCAATCTGCAATGTAATCGTACCTGCGCCAGCCAGGCAAAGATCTGATGCCTTGATCAATTCATGGACGTTTCTTACAATAATCTTACAATCGACCTTAGACTCTTTTGTAATAGTTTGCATAAGACCAAAATGTTGTTCATCACTGCAGGAGATGAGAAATTTTGCAGAAGGGATTGTCTGCTGTATCCGTACTGCTGATTGCAGCAACAGCGGAAGTATTTGAACAATTTCCTGTTTGCGACTGCCTGGAAGAAAAGAGATGATAGGTTCCCCGTGTTTTTTTAATTCTGAGACAATCCCTTCATCAAAACCCTCCTGGTAAATTTCATCAAATAACGGATGCCCCACGTAGGTAACGGGAATACCTGCTGCATCATAAAAAGGTTTTTCGAAAGGATAAATTACTATAAGCTTATCTACCATTTTTTTCATCTTTTTTACACGCCATGGTCCATGTGCCCAGAGCTGTGGGCAAATATAATAGATAACGGGAATTCTCAGTTTTTTAGCCGCCCTGGCCAGGTGGAAATTAAAGCCGCAGTAATCGATCAAGATAACAGCACTGGGCCTCTCCTGTTGAAAGAAGCGGATACAATCTTTTTTCATCTGCCGGAATGTTGTTAACTCTGTCAGAACATGGAGCCACATTAAGGACTTGGCAGACATATCGTGAAGACAGTGCAAGCCTGCCCGTTTCATATTTTCTTTTCCAAGGCCGTAGAATGTTATACCCGGATCCCTTTTTATCATGCAGGACATAAGGTTCGCACCGTGAATATCACCTGATGAATCGCCTGCACTGATAAATACTTTGGAGACGTTAGGCATGGATTACATTAAAGAGATAAAAAATAAGGTTTATGAAAAAAAACATGGGTATGAATAGCCAAACTATCACGAAGATAAAAGAGGTATCGGTACAAAATAGTGCATACTGTGTATCAAGGGCAAAAATGATAAGACAAATAACCGGCAAGGCGACAAAGAAGATTCCTATTATGCAAAAAAGAATGGGAAGATTGTGAAATAGTAATGAAGAAAGAAAGGTGTTAGACGTATAAAACAGGAAGAGTGCGAAAGGTAATATCCTTATTTTGGCAAAAAAGTAACTGCCTGCAGAAGCGATTAAGGATACAAACGCTATAATTAGCAATACATTAAGTTGCACTTCACCCCTTAACCGTATTCAAATAAATAATCAAACGCAAGAAACCATTATCCATCGAAAAGAGGCAAATGTGTTCTTTTCAGAAAAAATCCCAGGAGTCAGACATGATAATCTATCCTGGGATTTTTTCAAGAAAATAATTAGACTTTAAAAAAGCCTGATTATTTATTAAAAAAGTCTTGCTTTACATTAAGAGAGAAACTGATGTGTGGCCGCAGATAAACAAACCAAAACATTATACCAACCAAAATAACCCCACCAACAATATTTCCCAAAGTAACAGGAAAGAGATTGTTAATAAAAAACCCTCTCCAGGTGAGCTGAGAGAAATCGAGTGCTTTCCCTGCCATTCTTTCTGCGGCCGCTACAACTTCTGGATTTTTTCGTAATATGATACCTATGGGAATAAAATACATATTTGCAACACAGTGTTCAAAACCACTGGCAACGAAACCGCCGATAGGAAACACAATAGAAAGAATTTTATCTGCGGCACTCCTGCCACTAAAGCACAACCAGACCGCAAGGCATACCATGGCATTGCAAAGGACACCTCGTGCAAGGGCGGTTTTGAAAGTTAGAGTGACCTTTGTGTTGGCGATAAGAAGTGCTTTCGCGCCAACCATCTGGTGAAAAAAATCAAACTGTTGTGTTTTATACATCCAGCATACCATGGTGAGACTCCCTACAAAGTTACCCATAAAGGAGATAGTCCAGTTATTGAACATTTCACGGGTGGTAATTCTCTTGCTAACATAACCCATAATAATAAGGCAATTTCCTGTGAAAAGTTCCGCACCGCCAATGACAACCAACATAAGTCCCAGAGAGAATGCAATACCTCCAATAAGAGAGGTAAGTCCATAATGCAGGGTAGAGTCACATGTTACTAACGTGGCGAATTGTGCACCAATACCAATATAGACACCGGCCAGAATACCGAGTATGAAGGTCTGTGCAAAGCTTAATTTTGCCTTTACCATCGCGACCTTGTCAATGCGACAGGCAATTTGTGGCGGTGCATAGGCATCGATATCTACAATTTGTAGAGTTTTTTTAGTATTATTTTCTGCCATCACGTAGCCCTCCTTTAGCCGTTTTTTGATGGGCGCAAATAAATAAACCAATACACGCCTGCAACTAATACAATACCACCGAATAGGTTCCCCAGCACGACGGGGACAAGATTATCAATCAAAAACCCTTTAAAGAAGGTAAGATTTGAAAGATCTAATTTTCCCCCATGTACCTTTTCTGCTGCAGCGAGTACGGCGCTATTACCTTTTAATACCAGCCCCATGGGGATGAGCCACATATTGACAACGCAGTGCTCAAACCCGCTGGCTATAAGACAAGATATAGGCCAGAGCAATGATAATATTTTATCCATATTGCTTCTACCGCTATAACACAGCCAAATACCTAAACATACCAGTGCGTTGCAAAGTACACCGCGCGTAAAAGCAACACCAAAGGGGAGACTTACTTTATCATTGGCAGTAAGAACAATTTTAGCGCCGAGGAGATAATTGTTGATTGTCCATTGATTGGAATTGTATATCCATAAAACAAGGGTTAATGCACCAATAAAATTGCCAATAAATGCAATGATTAAATTTCTGGCAAGGTCTTTCCCGGTAATTTTTCTGGCCATAAAGGACATTGCAATAAGGCAATTTCCCGTAAAGAGCTCTGCGCCGGCAATTACGATTAAAACCAGGGACAGGGTAAAAGCAACACCACCTACCAGCTGATTCAAACCATAATTAGAGGTTGCGGTATGCGTTACTAACATCGAGAGCTGCATACCTAACGCAATAAAAACACCGGCAAGAATACTCAGTGCGAATGTGGTTAAAGTACTAAGCTGTGACTTGGCCACGCCTACCTGTCCCACTCTATCCGCCATTTTTGCCGGTGCATAGGCGTCAATCTCAATAACTGGCATGGCCTGCTCCTGGGGAAGCGTTTCACTATTCTGTACATCAGACATAAGCACCTCCTTTCATCTATGAAATTTTGGAAGATTCTAAGGTGAGCAATATTCTATCATACGGCCTCAATAATTACTATACATAAAAAGTTTATTAATACTGAATATTTAATAACAACAACTCTATAACGATAAGTGCCTTTTTAAAAGAATTATGTCCACCTTGCCTGAGATAGTCAGTTGGTCTCGTGAAAACTTTAGGTACATATACACGGTTTGTTCGCGTGTCGCATGGAATAAAAATACATTGCTTTTTGATGATATTTTGCTTTATTATGACCGGGCTTTGATTGATAATTATTACATATCTGGTTCAGAAAAGCAAAATGATTAATGATTTTTGAAGACCATTATGGAGGAAAAGAAAATGATTACAAAGACTATGATTATTAATGATGTTATTAAAAAATACCCGAAAACGATTTCTGTTTTTAGCAAATTTAAGGTAGATTCCTGTTGTGGTGGTGGGGCGAGTATTGAAAAAACGGCGGCAATGAGTGGGGTAGACATAGATGCTTTGCTTGCAGCATTAAATAAAGTCGCATTGGAAACAAGCAAATAATTGGTATCATAATTCATGCTGGCAAAAGTCAAGAGCGTTGCCGTTTTTGGTATAGATGCGTATTTATTAGATATTGAAGTTTATATCGCCACGGGCGATATGCCTTATATTGCCATCGTTGGGTTACCGGACACGGCGGTTAAGGAGAGCCGTGACAGGGTAAAGGCAGCGGTCAATAACAGCGGCTACCGGTTTCCCTATAATCCCATGACAATAAATCTTGCGCCTGCAGACCGCAAGAAAGAAGGCCCGGTTTTTGAATTACCTATAGCCGTCGGGATACTTATAGCAACGAATCAAATCGAGATTCCGGATATCCAGGATTATGCTATCGTGGGGGAGCTATCTCTGGATGGCAAGCTGCGCCCCGTTAAGGGATGCCTGTCAATGGCGCTCAAGTGTAAAGAACTGGGGATAAAAAAATTCCTGGTTCCTTCGGAAAATGCATCTGAGGCTGCTATTGTTGATGGAATTGATGTCATTCCTATCAAAACCCTTGAAGATACCGTAGGAATTCTTACGAAATCTATTTCGGCTGTTTCTCAGAAGATTAAACCAGAAGACGTATTCAAGGAATCTTCTGGCTACGATGTTGATTATGCTGATGTAAAAGGTCAGGAGCATGCCAAAAGGGCGCTGACCGTTGCCGTTGCCGGTAACCACAATATAATTATGATAGGACCTCCGGGATCAGGCAAGACGATGCTTGCGCAGCGGATTCCTACGATTATGCCATTGCTCACCTTAGAGGAGGCTTTAGAAACAACAAAGATTTATAGTGTAGTAGGCCTTCTTAGTCCGGGACAATCACTCATTGCAGCAAGACCCTTTCGTGCTCCTCATCATACCATCAGCACCGCTGGTTTGATTGGAGGGGGTTCTTTTCCCAGACCCGGAGAAATCAGCCTTTCACATAATGGTGTGCTCTTTTTGGACGAACTTCCAGAATTTGAACGAAAAACAATAGAAGTGCTTCGGCAGCCACTAGAAACTGGCTATGTAACAATTTCGCGCGCCATGAATTCTGTTACGTACCCGGCAAGGTTCATGATGGCCATTTCTATAAACCCCTGTCCTTGCGGATATTTCACCGATAAGGTGAAGGAATGTCACTGTACACCGCATCAAATTCAGAGTTATATGTCAAAGATTTCAGGACCATTGTTGGATAGGATAGATATTCAAATAGAGGTGCCATCTGTACAATACCATGAACTTGTTTCAGACAGGGAGGTACAATCATCGGCAGACATAAGGGGAAAGGTATTAGTAGGCCGTGCCATGCAAAAAGAACGTTTTAAAGACCAGCCACCTATGGTAAATGCGCATATGTCTTCAAAACAAACTAAAAAGTATTGTGTTCTGGACAAATCAGCGGAGGCAATGCTCTATCAGGCAATGACGGAATTGGGACTTTCCGCACGTGGCCACAGTAAGGTAGTAAAAGTGGCGCGCACCATTGCCGATCTGGAAGAAAGTGAGCATATAAAAATAGAGCATATATCCGAGGCAATACAATACCGAAGCCTGGATAGGGGATTGTGGAAGTGAATCTCCTTTTAAGACTATCCAGGAGAGGTGATTAAGATAAAACTGATACAATTAATCTTAAGGAGTGTAAATCTAAAAAAAGCGTCTAAGTAAAGTATGAATTCAGACCTAACCTTTATTACCAACGAAGAAAACAGAAATCTCTTAGAAAGATTCAAGGTACTTATTCAGGATACACGATTTTTTGATGTGCTCGTTGGTTATTTCTATACCAGCGGGTTTCATGCCATTTACAAATCTTTAGAAAATACCGAAAAAGATCAGGATTCTTATTGGTATAAGCACAAACAAACAGACAACAGAACTCATTCTAAGAGCAAAAAACAATTACCAACCATCACTTCCTTATTCTCACGCAGAAGTAAAAGAACAATTCGAACAATCTGTCACGGAAGAAATAGAAAATTCGGAGGATCATTCCAATGTTGAAGAAGGCATTCTAAAATTTATTGAATGGCTTAAAAGCGAAAAATTGGAAATCAGGGCATACCCAACCGAAAATATTCACGCAAAGCTTTACATTATGACTTTTGTGAAAGGTGACAGGGATGTAGGATGGGTCATTACCGGATCGAGCAACTTCAATCAACCAGGTCTCATCGATAACTTTGAGTTTAATGTCGAGTTAAAAGCCAGGGCGGATTATGAATTTGCATTGCAGAAATTCAATGAGTTATGGAAGGATGCAGTTGATGTAAGGGAACGATATATTGATACGATTCAAATAAAGACCTGGCTGAACAACACCATTACTCCTTATGAATTGTATCTAAAATTTTTGTATGAATATTTCGAAGATGAACTCAGTCTGGCAGATGAAGTGTTTTTGAAATATCTTCCCAAAGAATTTAAAAAACTGGAATATCAGGAGCAGGCAGTTTTAAACGCCAGGAACAGAGAGCATAAAGGGTAGAATCTTTCAAAATGATAAATTATATCTGAAGGGACAAATTCAATGGTGTATTTTTTCCATCAACCAAAGACGAGGATTATCTGCAAAACCCTGTTAAACAAGCCAAAGCTCATGATTTGGAAAACACATTTATATGTTTACTATCTAACGGGGTTGACCAAAAGGTTTACGAACTCTATGACCTCACGTCGGCCGAGATTAAGGTAGTAGAGGAGAAAGGATGAACAAAAAAAGGAGTTATTGCATTTCCTAAAGACATGAATAAAAATAAAATACTTGATACATTACATCATATATCTAAAATTCCCAGGCATGGTACAGACGATTATAAGCAATGGCTCGAACAGAAAGATTTTTTGCAATTTCTTTTAGATATGAGTCACGGGGATGTTCCTTTATATGTCTCTTATAAAGGAACCTATATTTATTCTGTATTCCTGCCGCAAAACTGCCTGCGGGGGAATTATATTGACGATTTAATGAAATGGAACTGCAGTCCTGACAGTTCATGGGGATATACTTATTCTTATGATAAAAAGGAAGGGGTAAGAAATATTTCTCCTTCACCTCCCTTCGATTTTTCCGGATCAAAATTATTAAAGAATGCAACCCCTATAACTTTTTTAAGGAGTTTTGAAGGCAGAATAGGGCAAAAAAGTTATATAGAGGTTTTTCAATTACTGACTCATCTTAATGATTTGCACTTTGTAGAAGAAAAGAATGCTTATTGTCGCTTAAACAGGGATGGAGATATTGAAGAAATTATTAAAATTCATCATACACCTGGCGATATTTTAGTTACCATTAAACAAGATGTACTGGAACATCATTTGTTTTTATATAACTCGGTATTGTTACGACTTTTTGACAGAACTCTTTGCAATGACTGGATAAGATTTAGTGAAAAAAGAAGGAGTGAATCTAATATTTCTGATAAAAAGAATAAAATATATGCTCGCCAAGTTATCGCGTTTGATAAAAACGATATGCCTACAGCGGGCTCGTTGAGGGGATTTCAAATAATACGAAATCATCAGCCACGCAAAAAGATGATAAAGATTTTAACCGGTGGACGTTTAAAGCCTCAAAAATATGAAAAGTTTATTGCTTACGATTGGAAGCATAAGAAAATTGCGTCATTTTTTTGTGACCCCCAAAAACTGGGCAATTATTTTGTTGAATCAGATAAACCTTTTGGGACATCTCCTGCATTTTTTAAACCAGATGTCCTTTTAAAATATAAACAGAATCCAGAAAAATATACTCTTGAACAACGAAGTATATGTTGTAGGGGGAGTTGGAGTTTAAAAACATATGATATTAATGAAGCGGGCCAAGTCCATACCTATTTGATTTACTTGGGATATCTTCCGCATTCAGAACAACTTCATTGGAAGGCTTATAATGAGGAACCAAAAGCTAAAATATCAAAGAGAGCTTTCACAACAGATTTCATGGGGAGGTGGGATTTATCGTATGAGCCATTATCTGCATTAAAGAAATCTCTAAAAGATTTAGAGGAAGAAAAACCAGAGATTTGGTCATGTTCCAATGGAAAACTAAATCAGCAACTCAACTATCCGGTTACTGATTCACTGAAAGAATGGATAGACGAAATTCATATACTGGATAAACTTGTAGTTGAAGGTCTTAAGAAACCATATTTAAAGAAAATTGCAATGCCATTGAATTGTTACGATGATAAATCTGGCACTATAAATTTACTAAAGAAGATTCTGGAAACAAAAGGAATTGATAGTCATGAAATCAACGAAATCATATCCCCTTTGGATGAGATTCTTTTTTTGAGAACAAAGTTCGCTGGACATAGCTCTGGAAAAGAAGCAGATAATATCAGAAAAGATTTGATTGCAAAGTATGGAGACCTCAGAAAGCATTTTCGCAACCTTGTTGAAAAAGCTGATAAAAGCATAAAAGAGCTTAAACGAATCCAACTATAAAGAAATGAAAAGCGTCACCCATTGTGTGCCGAGCAAAGCTTAGCGGGGAGCTAAGGGATCAAATCTTTCAAAATGACAAATTATATCCGAAGGGACAAGTTCAAGGGCGCATCTTTCTATTATGAAAGACGAGAATTACTCGCAAAACATTGACAATCAAGCCAAAGTCCATGATTTGAAAAAACAAATTGACCAAATGGTTTACAAACTCTACGACCTGACACAAGAGGAGATTACAATTGAGGAGGGGCGGAAAGGATGAAAATAAAGTATTCATAAGGCTGTTAAACAGTTCTCAAGAATTTTTAAAGAAAGCAAAAAAGAGGACAGGTAAATTTCTCATGGCAATGGACTTGGCCGAAGATTACTGAAGATCGGCCTCTCTCGTTGAATAAAAAAGTATATCCAATA
>JAUQXU010000343.1 GCA_030837935.1 Candidatus Brocadia sp. | reverse complement strand
GCAACTGATCTCCCATGCTATGCCCCAACGTATCATTGATAATCTTGAATCTATCCACGTCCAGAAACAACACGGCCAGCATCTCTTTGGTACGGCGTGCGTGAGCTAACGCATGGGTTAGACGATCGGTGAATAACTTCCGGTTGGGTATGGTGGTAAGGGAGTCGTGAAGAGCAAAATGCTTGATTTTCTCCTCTATCCGTATACGCTCGGTGATGTTCTCCCCATAGAAATTAACATAAGCAGTATCAGCTACAGGTACGATGGTAAAAGAGTATATTTGGTCTCTATATGGGATTTCAATGCCCTTTTTTATTGATTTGGTACTGAAGGCGTTTATAACTAATTGGAGGAAGGAATTGGGCACACATTGACCAACCTTACAGTTCCAGTCACGCAAAATGGGTGTGCTCGATGAATTAGCATATAAAATGGTGCCATCCTGTGCAATACGTAACACAGGATTTGGATTCTCGGCGAGAAACTTTGCTATATTTTTTATCTCTTCTTCCATCCGTTTGCGTTCAGTGACGTCAATGATTGAAGTTCTATATGAATAACAACTCGAATACTAAACCATTATACTAGGCCTAAAACAAGCGAGATTTTAAAAACCTCGTCCGTCCCCGTAATTTTGATCTATTTCAATCAATATTTTGAAGCACTTTTCTTGTTACAATGTATTATTTGACCTCTCATCTGGAAAAATACTCCATGTGCATGGAAAACGGCATTTTTTTTCAATGAAATTCACGAAAAATTGCAAAATCAGGATATACTATCCCTGCATCCGTATCCCATGTGCTTCGTTTTTCAGCTATATCCAATCATCATCTACGCATATTTGAGCAGTCGGATTCGTTCCCCTGTCGCAAAGAAATCTTTTAGCCAATCATTTGTATCCAAGCAAACGATACACGATCTTTCTGCCTGTACTGAGTATCTGACATGGCAATAATATCAAGGTGTTCAGAAACCGCCTGAACTCCATCTTCACTACCTGTGTTCCCCTTACCACATCCGGCATCAATAATCCAAACCATGCCTTCAGATTCCACGACAGCGCCGCCATTACCATGTATGCCCAGTTGCTTTCCAAATCCCTTACCGGCATCCTCATCGCATTTACTCCGTTCTTCAATTGCTCTATCACGTTCTCCTGATCGCATCGTCCATTCACCAACTCCACGATATCCTCTGCCGTCCTATCCCTCAGTGTCGTTATATAAAAAAAGTATCGAATGTCATCTATCAGCGCCTCTTTCAACTTCTCTTTTCTTCCTTCTTTCCACACACGACTCCTCACCGTGTTTATGCATCCCATGAGCTTCCCGATGTCTTCCGGCGTAAACCGCCTTGTAAAATCACCCGCCGTTGTCGGATCCGGTATTCTCTGCGCCCCCACGGCATTCAGATACCCCTCATTGTTCCGGTTCAACCCTATGTCTTCTAACCTCATTCCACCGACAAGGATATTGTACGCAATATTCAACACGTGGTCCGATTCATGGTATGGCACATGTACCTTCAGCAGCTTTAACTTCGCATTTATTTCCTCCACCAATCCACATCTCTGCACCATCTGATGGATTACTCCTATACCCCCACAATTGATCGCCTGAATCTTCTCTGCTACCTCATAATGGATGTTTCTACCCTTGAACATCGGACTCTCTTGATCTTCCCACTGCTTCCTCGTCAGCCGCCTCTCTATTTCCTGTTTCCTTCTCTTCAGTATTCTGCTATACTGTTGTCGTGATTTTTTGCTCATCTGAAATGCCCCTTTTTCTGGTTAGTCATCATGCCGCTCTTGCGGCGCCCAGAAACCATGAAAATGTGTTTAGTTGAATAATGGTTTTTGTTGTATTATACTCCTTTTTATTTTGCAGCGGAATAAAGTCGATATTTCATTGGGGCGTAGAGCCCGAGGGTTAGTCTGACTTGGACATTGCGTGGAACCCGAAACTGTTGCCAAGCGCGATATGAATTCATTGGAATAGCAAAGAGCACGCGAGTCAGAATCAAGACGAAAGCAATGTCTTCCGTTGTGCGTAACGAAAGAAAGGAGGTTGTGATGGATATTATTAATAAATGTTGTTGTGGTCTGGATGTCCATAAGGAGAAAGTGGTAGCTTGCCTGAGAAAGATGGGGGATGATGGCAAGTGCCACACAGAGAAACGGACGTATTTGACCGTAACAAAGGAGTTGCTTGCGTTGTCCGACTGGATGGCCAGTAAAGGGGTAACCCATGTGGCGATGGAGTCTACCGGGGTATATTGGAAACCTGTCTGGAACATCCTGGAAGGGGAATTTACAGTATTGCTGGTGAATGCAAGACACATCAAGCAAGTTCCTGGACGGAAGACAGACATGAAGGACTGCGAATGGATTGCGCAACTGCTTCAACACGGACTGTTGAATCCAAGTTTTGTGCCCCCAACGCCTATTCGGGAATTGCGTGATTTGACGCGCCATCGGACCAAAGTAACCGGAGAACAGGCTGCCGTAACGAATCGGATTCAGAAGACACTGGAAGATGCTAATATTAAATTGGCTTCGGTAGCCACGGATATCATGGGTGTGTCTGGACGAGCAATGCTGAAAGCCATTATATCTGGTGAGGAAGACCCAAAGGAATTGGCGAACCTTGCCCAAAGACGCTTGCGCGAAAAGATACCTCAGCTGAAGCTTGCGCTTGAGGGTCGAGTAACCGGGCATCATCGTTTTATGCTGGAAACGTTGCTTGACCAGTGGGAGTACCTTGCATCCCTGATCAAACGACTGGATGATAGAATAGAGGACGTTATGCGCCCTTTTGGGGAATCGGTGGAGTTGTTGAAGACCATACCTGGTGTTGAGCAACGTACCGCCGAAAACCTTATCGCTGAAATTGGGACAAATATGGGTCAATTCCCTTCCGCAGAACATTTGGCATCGTGGGCAGGGATGTGTCCTGGCAATAATGAAAGCGCCGGCAAAAGAAAAAGCGGCGCTACACCAAAAGGCAACCGATGGCTTCGCAGCATCTTGAACCAATCTGCCTGGGCTGCCAGCCATACCAAAAACACGTATCTCTCTGCGCAGTATCGAAGGCTTGCATCCCGGCGCGGGAAGAAGCGGGCTATTGTTGCCGTTGGCCACACAATCCTTAAAATAGTTTATCATATACTAAAACATAGTGTATTGTACTGTGAGTTAGGAAACGATTACTTCGATAGTCTTAATTCTGAAAACTTGAAACGGTACCTTGTTAAACGTCTTGAAAAACTGGGACATAAAGTTACCTTAGAGCCTTTAAAAGAGGTTGCCTGATAATATTCCTATCTTGCATCAATATCTATGGTTATGCAAATGCCTTGTCAATAAATTTTCGAGTCAGTAAGATTTTCACACATCCTTATTCTAACCAGTAAAATCGGGCATTTCAACCAACTTCACCTCTCTCAATAAAATAATCACGCTTGGATAAGGACTAGTATGTCGTTTCATTAAAATATAGACAATTAATTGGTTAAAGATTCAAATTTGCACCATCGGTGCACCACGGGTTGCTCATTGATTTCTTGTACACCTAACAATATTCTTTTCTTAAGGTCATCCCATGAAGAAACTCTTATATGGCGAAGAAAGGTGCGCGCCATTTTACCAAATAACGTTTCAGCAAGGTTAAGCCAAGACCCATGAGTTGGCGTGTGAACATATATAAACCGTCCCGGCCGTGTTGCAAGATATGCTCGTGTTTCCCTGGAAATATGGGAAGAATGATTGTCCAGAATTATTCGAATTTGAGCATCAAGAGGATAGTATGCATCAATTTCTTTCAGTAGTTCAATAAACTCACTGCTTCGATGGCGGCGTTGAACTTGAGCGAACACATGACCATCGTGCAAGTCTATGCCCGCTAAAATCGAAGCAGTTCCGAGACGTTTGTATTCATGGTCTCTTGCAATCTGAGGATACTGATCAGGTTGCGGTGGCAGATCGGGTGCAACATTTGCAAGAGCTTGAACACCCGGTTTTTCATCAACGCAAACCGTGTATAATTGTTTTTTGTCACCCATATTTTGAGAATCGTTTTGCAGAGAAACCTCTTTGTAAACCAAGAGAACCTCTTTCATTTTTGATTCAAACGCAGGATCGCGTTTTTCAAGATAGTACTTAACCTTATGAGGTTGCAAAGTTTGATTTTTTAGTATTCGATTTACCGTGGCCTTTCCTGCCCGGCTTAATGATGGATGTCCGGCTTGTGTAGCATGCTTGCGCGCATAGCCTGCAAGCGCTTTTTGTGTCCATAACTCTGCAGCCATTCCAAGGTCTTTTGGTTTGCAGCAGGCTATGTTCACAAGCCAGGCCTTTGCTTCCATTGTTATTGTTGGCTCTTTTGGACGGTGGTATAAATCCTTCAAGGCACTTTCGACTCCCATTTCAAGCGCCTTGTCAATGCATTTGTATACGGTATCACGGGCAACTTCTACGTTTTGAGCTACTTTTGAAATGTTTGGGTTTCCGTGATATAATAAAAAAATCTTTGCCCGCTGGATTTCTTGGGCAGGAGCCGTGCGTGTTCGGATAATTCTGTTAAGTTCTTGCAATTGATCATCCTTAAGAAATAAAATACTTCTCTTGGTTTTTCTTGCCATGCTCTCTCCTTCTCGAAGTTTTTGGCAAGAATTATAGCAAATATGGTTATTATTGTCGATGTTTTTATGAAACGTTATACTAGAGGACAGCTTTGAAATACTTTTGGCAAATGCTGGACATATAAAGAATGTACCGGGTCGGAAGACAGACGTAAAAGACTGCGAGTGGATAGGTATGTTATTAAGGAACGGGTTACTCAGAGGGAGTTTTATACCACCACGATATATACGGCAATTAAGAGATTTACTAAGGCATCGGAGTAAGTTGAACAACATGATAGCAGCGGAGAAAAATCGGGTAGAGAAGTATTTGAAAGATGCAAATGTAAAGCTTTCGAGTGTAGCGACAGATATATTTGGGGTATCAGGGCGTGAGATATTAAAGGAGATAATAAGGGGCAATACCGATGGGCAAGAGTTGAGTGAACTGGCACGAGGCAGGCTCAAGAGAAAGAAAGAAGAGATAAAGAAATCATTGAACAGCCGGATAACAGAACACCACCGAATGATGATAGAGTTCAGCCTCAAACACATAGAGTGTATGGAGGAATTACTGGCGGGGATTGATAAACGAATAGATGAAGTTGTTGAGAAAAATGGGCTGAAAGAGGCAGTAGAATTATTGGATACCATACCTGGGGTAGACAAAGGGGCGGGTAAGGCAATTATGGCAGAGATAGGGGCGGACATGAGTAAATTTCCAACAGAAAAGCATCTTGCATCATGGGGAGGAATGAGTCCTGGAAATAACGAGAGCGCTGGTAAAAAGAAGAGTGGCAAGACACTTCAGGGGAACAAGTGGTTAAAATCCATATTAGTCCAGTGTGCATTAAGTGCGGCACGAACAAACGGAGCGTATTTAAAAGACAAGTACCATAGGTTGGCAAGCCGGAGAGGTAAGAAAAAAGCGGCGCTTGCAATAGGTCATAAAATATTAGTCAGTGCATATCATATGCTCAAGCATAAAATTCATTATAAAGAACTTGGAATAGATTATTTAGACAAACGAAACAAGGAAAAAATCCAGAGGCATTATATCAACAAATTAAACCAACTTGGGTATGAAGTGTCGTTAGTAGAAAAGCAGGTGGCATAAAGGGTAGAGGTATTTGATTCAAATTGAAAAGATGAAGTAAATGGTAAATCATGAGGTCGGTAGTAATTGGCGGTTTTAAACCCCGAAGGGTAAACTGACCTGGCTGGTTTATAAGAACAAAAGAATGTTGCCATAGAGCACGTGTGCCAAATTTTTAAAATTCAACCAGCTGTTTTACCGTTTATTTGTAATGCCTTGATTGGTAATAAATTCATTGTGAGCCTGTGGCTCACAAAAAGCGTATAAATTAACCACAAAGTATATTTTCGTGCCAATAGTATAATTGGTAAAAATATGCAAAATCGTAACACTTTAGCTTTTTGAAAAATAGCCCGTAGGGGTGAAATGTTTATAGAAAATGTGATATACAAAACCTTAGTGCCATCGGCGCAGCATGTGAACCACAGAAGCAACATGACGCTCCAATGGAGCTTGATTGTGGTATACTGTTTTTTGTCTACAAACATATTGATCCTAGCGGAGCTTTTCACAGTTTTTTTCAAAATACTAAATTATTACCAAAAATCAAATATCCTTGAATTACTTGGAAATACTGGATAAATCAAAGAAAATGGAAAACTATAGAGACACCTCAAAACATAGCGAAATATTGAAATTTTATTGACATCATAAAACAAATATAGTATTTTTTATGACGTAACTTTGAGAATATAGCATGTTCTTAAGTTTCCTTGCATTTTCTATGCCCCCATCGTCTAGTGGCCAAGGATGCCAGGTTCTCAGCCTGGAGACAGGGGTTCAAATCCCCTTGGGGGTACTTTTAAAGAGGCATTTACTAAATGCAGCGGAAATCATTCCTCGTATTTATCACAAAACACGTTTTTATATTTCTTTCAAAAATTCCGGCTTAAAATTCAGGCATTAACGGTACCCATAATCAAAGGAGAAGATAGATGCAGATAATGCCCGTCAAAATACACCATATACTATGCAAAGTTTTCTTATTATCCATGCTAATTTCACTATTATTCCCGATGCATCCTATGGTATTTGGTAAAACACAAAAAGAAACCTTGTGGAACATTCGGGGATACGCTATCAGGAATACTATTATCAAAAGTTCCCAATCGGGCACTTTGATGGTAATGGGGGCTTTTGCCACTGCGGAAGAACCTACAACAGAACCCATACCCCTCACCTATGAATATCCAACATTTACTAAATTTTATGTGGGAGTAGTTATAATCAATACGAGTGACAGGGACAAGGACGTAAAAGTAACCTTCGAACTTTCCGGCATCAGGAGCGGAAAAGAAGATGCAGAGTTTACCATTCCGGGAGAAAGTACCTTTTTGGCATTTATCGATGACACACTTGGCAGACCCGGGTTTTATACGTATAAGGCGGGTATCAAAAACGGGGGTAGTTCAAAGATAACCTTAATGCTTACTGAATAGTATTTTGTAACACTATAGTTTTTGAAAAATAGCCCCATAGGGGGTGAAATGTTTATAGAACATGTGATATAGTAACAATTTAGCTTTTTGAAAAATATCTTTCAACGGCTCGCTCCCAAACTCCTGTTTGGGAGTGTAATGGGCGAGAAACTCAGTTTCTCTGCAATTGTGTTCCCAAACAGGAGTTTGGGAACAAGCAGTGGTAGTTTATTTAAAGACAATTTTTCAAACGGCTGAAATGTTACGTGATATACAAAACCTTAGCTCCATCGGAGCGGCATGTTGTTTCTGGGTTTCACATGCCGCTCCGACGGAGCTTTATTGTGGCATAATGGTTTGTCTATAAACCTAGCGCGGCTACGCCGCAACCGAAGCTTTAAAACCGTCCTCCCATAGTGTATATTTGATTTTTTTAAAGTGGAATCCTAACCACTGTTTTATACACGATAGAGGAGGACGGCAATGGAGAAGTTTCTTGAGCGATATCATAGCAAAATTACCGGAGTACTTTCAACCTTTGATCGGATGATATTTAAAGGGCATATTTTGCCATTTTTCCAAAAAAGCAAGAGGCATTATTATTTGTTTCAGGAGAAGGTATTGTTTAAGGATTTTGGGACGTTATGCGAAGAAAGTATCAGAGGTAATTAAGGTTAATGCAAGAGAACTATCGGCAAAAGAGTCCCGACCGTTGATTCATCTGGATTCAAGCAGAATCAGTAAGGAAGACATTGCACGGAAGATACAAGAAGACGGGGTAAAAGAAGGTCTTATTTGTGTATTAAAGAGTGTTGAGCCATGTGTATCTTTTGATGTTCGTGGTAATAGAGATACCGGGAAATTAGAAGTGGTAATTCGGGAACGCAAAATGTCTGTTTCTTTATTTTTACTACCAGCATAAGGAATTTGGTTTTTATGCATGCACGGCTTCAGACGTGGTTCCCCTTTCAGATACAAATTTATATGAACGGACGTGAATGGCTGGCCAAACAACTGGACGGTAAGGGCATTGGTTATCAAAGATACGATAACAGTATGGTTCAGGTTGACGATGTAAAGAGGGCGCAAGAGATAGCAGGGCAGTTTATTCGTGTGAACTTTGCGAAGGCATTTGATGCTATTTCCCGGCAAATAAATCCCGTTATGCCCCGAATCAAAAAGATATTCTCGAGGATATTATTGGGTACTGGATCAAGGGGAATATGCTACCGATGTGATGTTCAAAGATCGACAGAGCCTGGAGGGAATTTATCCTGAACTGGTAGAACATGCCTTAGTGAACTTCAGCGCCTCTGACGTCATGACCTTTTTGGGGAGAAAACTCATTGGTAATTTTCAAGGCGAGATTATAACGGATACGAAAAAGAGACCACAAGGGGTTCGCATCAAACACCGCATGAAGAAAAATTCTCTCAAGATGTATGACAAATGGAGTGTCTTAAGAGCGTTATTTGGGGGGGACTATCTG